>CAILTZ010000104.1 GCA_903837255.1 uncultured Pirellula sp.
CAGCCGAATTGGACGCCATAAATTGCTAAAATCGATGCTGTGTCTTTGAATTACTGTGCTGGTGGGATTCGTACTTCTACTGTACTTCTTGGGAAACCGCGAGCCATCATGAAGGATATTTATCTGGATTCCGAAGCACAAATTCAAGCCTCAAAATCGAACTTCAAAATCGACCCGCCAGAAAATTCTTGGTAAAATCAGGTCCGGTGCTCAAGAGCATCCCGCCGCTTTTTAACCCATTTTTCGCTCTAACCCCTCCCTGCGAATCGCTATGCTCCAATCTCTGAGTTCTGTTTGCTCTTCCCTCTGGTCTGGCCTCTGGTCTAGCTCGATAAAGACAGCCTGCTGTGCCTTTTCCCTGGCCCTGATGGTTCATAGACCGGTCGTACAAGCCGCCGATCCTGTGCAACTTTTCAACGGCAAAGACTTCAACGGCTGGCACGGAAGAACCACGGTCGATCCACGCAAATGGGAGTCGACTCCTGAAACCGATAAAGCTAAGTGGAACCAAGAAATCGTCGATCACTGGAAAGTCGACGGCAGCGAGATCGTCAACGACGGCAAAGGTGCTTATTTGACCACCAACGCTGAGTTCGGCGACTTTGACCTGACGCTAGATTTCAAAATCGTCAAGGATTGCGATTCGGGGATCTACCTGCGTGGCATCCCCCAAGTCCAAATCTGGGATCCAGATGCTGAGAACAACCGCAAGAACGGTAACGAAAAAGGAAGTGGTGGTCTTTGGAACAACCCAGCGGGTTGGGCGGGCAAAGATCCAATCGTGCGAGCCGACAATCCTGTCGGGCAATGGAACACGATGAAGATGCGTCTGGTGGGCGAACGCTGCTGGGTCTGGCTCAACGACAAAGCCGTCGTCGTCGACGCTCGGTTGCACGACTATTTCGCTCCAGGCCAACCATTGATCAAACGAGGACCTATACAACTTCAAACCCACGGCGCTGAGATCCGGTTCCGCAACATCACCCTCAAGGAATTCTCGGATACCGAGTCGAACGAGATCCTGCGAAAAGCTGAGGCACAGCAGATCGAAAAGAATGCATCGAAGTTCAACGTACTTTTCAACGGCAACGATTTGGCCGGTTGGAAAGGTGCATCTAGCAATTACACCGTCACCGAAGGTGCCATTCAGTGCATGCAGGGCAAAGGTGGAGTTCTCTACACCGAAAAAAGCTACGGCGACTTTGTGTTCCGCTTTGACTTCCAACTCCCACCAGCGGGCAACAACGGAATTGCGATCCGCTATCCGAGCGTCGAAGAGATCGAGCAACTACCCAAAGACCTTCGACACGGCGATGCGGCTTACGTAGGCATGACCGAACTTCAAGTTCTCGATGACGGGCATCCAAACTACAAGACGATCGATCCTCGCCAAGCCCACGGTAGCGCCTATGGCATGGTAGCCGCTAAACGAGGTTATCTGCGGCCAACCGGACAGTGGAATCACGAAGTCATCACCGTCACCGGCTCGAAGATCCAAGTCGAACTCAACGGCACTCGAATCCTCGATGCCGACTTGGGAACC
>CAILTZ010000105.1 GCA_903837255.1 uncultured Pirellula sp.
CTTTAGCCCCGGTCGGCTGTCGGCATAGCACATGCTACAAGTCAGGTTGCAATTGTCGGTGATTTCCAAGACGGCCACGCAGGTATGCTGCTCGTGGTCCGTACACAATCCGCAATCGAGCGGACAGCCCTTCGATGGCGTGACTTGAGTATGCCTTGGAAGCCTCGCTGGCAGAGCCGTATCGTAGCGATCGAACCAATTCCGATCACTGCAGACAAAGTCCTCGCGCACACCGTGCTCTGGACACCGCTTGCGAAAGTAAACACGGTTCCCCTTGGCGATAATCTTGGTCTGCACGACCCGCAGACAATCAGGACACAAGCTCTGCGTGCTGCCTAGAAACGTATAAGCCGTAATTGGTTTGGTGCTTGCCATAAAGCAATGCTGTTTATCGATACCTTGGAATCCCAAGCCTTAGAAGGAAGAAGGTCGCAAGCAAAGAGATAATCCCATCGAAAATTAAAATCGGAATGAAAATCACTTCGCCGAGTGGAACATAAGCGGTTTCGGAAAACAAAAATAACCCAGTGCAAATTCCAAAGAACAATATCCCACCGCCAAAGAAACTCAGAGAAGACAGCAGCAGCGAATAGACCAAATACCAGAAATCAAACCTCTGTCCCCCGGGATACGTCTGCTCTTGGATCGCGCGAGCGATGTTCCGACGATGAAGCCATAGTCGCATCATCGATAAAGGTAGCGAGACAAAAAGCAAGCTTGAACACCAACCGAACAAAACTAACAAGACGGAGAATGGAACAATAGCATAAGGCGCACGCCCCAAGAAAGGAACCAGACAAGCCGACAGACAAGTCATCCCAAGCACTCCGACACCTGTCCAATAGGAACGTTCTACCGGCGGCATCTGCAACTGCTCATCCTCGGCCGGATCGACTCCCGATCCTCCTCGGTTTGCAACCTCGGGATCAGAACCAACGGAGAACTCAAATGGATTCTCGCTAGGTTCGTTAGGCGAATTCGAAGAAGAACTCATGAGCAAGTCGCATAGATTCAATTAGAACGAAAACCGGTTGAACGATTAAAAGGACTGAGCCCGACGCTGCATGGATTCTAGCAACTGCAAAGCCGCAAGTGGGGTCATCGTTGTCAGATCCAGAGATTTAATCTCGTCGACAATCTCGTTTTCCTGCCACTGGAACAAGGTCAATTGAATGGCTCCGGACTTCTTCGGCGGCGGAGCGATCTTGCTCTGACCATAGCGGTTGAGATGATTGACCTCAAGCTGGCCTAAAATCTCCTTGGCACGCTCGTTGACCCCGCGCGGAATCCCAGCCAATCTCGCCACGTGGATCCCATAGCTCTTGTCGGCCCCCCCCGGAACAATCCTATGCAGAAAGACGACTTGGTCGTCCCACTCCTTGACCGAAACGTTCCAATTGCGAACGCTGGTTAAGGATCGCTGCAGCTCAATCAACTCATGATAATGGGTTGCAAACAGAGTGCGAGACTTGTTCCGATCGTGCAAATGTTCGACGATGGCCCAAGCCAAGCTCAGTCCATCGTAGGTGCTCGTCCCGCGCCCGATCTCGTCGAGGATCACCAGCGATCGCTCGGTAGCGGTATTGAGGATTCGAGCCGTCTCGACCATCTCGACCATGAAAGTGCTTTGGCCGCGAGTCAGCTCGTCGCTTGCCCCAACCCGCGCAAAGAGCTTGTCGGCAATCCCGATCGTGGCTTTTCTAGCCGGCACAAAACTGCCGATCTGAGCGAGCACCACGATGGTGGCACACTGCCGGATGTAAGTGCTCTTGCCGGCCATGTTCGGGCCGGTGATGAGTTGAATGCGGCCGTGCTCCGAACCGATCATGCAGTCGTTGGGCACAAACTTGCCTTTGGCCATCATGCTATCGAGCACCGGATGGCGACCTTCGTAGATCTCCAGAATCGCTTCCTCGGTCATCGTCGGGCAGACATAGTTGTTTTTTACGGCCAACTCAGCAAGCGACGCCAGGCAGTCGAGCTCGGCTATCACCGAGGCGTTGACTTGCAATTGCTTGGTAGCCCGATGAACCGTCTCTCGCAACTCCAAAAACAACTCGTACTCGAGCTGCTTGCTCGAGTCGTCGGCCGTTAAAACTTTCTCCTCGTACTCTTTAAGCTCAGGAGTGATGTACCGCTCGCAATTCTTAAGCGTCTGCTTGCGAACGTAATTCGCAGGGATACGGTCACGGTGAGTGTTGGTGATCTCGATGTAGTAACCAAAGACGGAAGTAAAGCCGACCTTCAGACTCGGGATCCCCGTCGATTGGGCTTGCTCGGCCTGGTAGCGTGCAATCCATTCTTTACCCCCGGTAGCAAGTCCTCGAAGTTCATCGAGCCGTGCATCGTAAAGCGGTCGAATAAAGCCACCTGCTTTGGAAAGCAAAGAGCATTCGTCTTGCAACGCCAGGCGCAATCGAGAGCAGAGTGAATCGCATGGATCCAAATGGCCCTGCAAAGCGATCGCCCTTGGGATTTCCAGCGCGCCGACCAAGGCTTGGACTCTGGGGATCTGCATGAGCGATCGGCCAACCTGTTGCAGATC
>CAILTZ010000106.1 GCA_903837255.1 uncultured Pirellula sp.
AGCGATCTGCTCGGTGGGCGAAGTGTCCAAGCGGCCCCGCCGACGATCGTCACGAGCGTCGAAGGGGTTAGCGAGTATCGCTTCGACAACGGTGCACGGTTGCTGTTGTTCCCCGACGCATCCCGCCCCACCATCAGCGTCAACATGACGGTAATGGTAGGCTCGCGACATGAAGGCTACGGCGAAGCCGGCATGGCGCACTTGCTCGAACACTTGGTCTTCAAGGGCACACCGACTTTCCCGGATGTCCCCAAAGCCCTCCGCGACCACGGAGCGAACTTCAACGGCACGACTAACGTCGACCGGACCAACTATTTTGAAACGCTCCCTGCCACCGAAGAGAACCTCGAGTTTGGTATCCAACTCGAGTGCGATCGTCTCGTCAATAGCTTCATCAAACGCGAAGACCTCATGTCGGAGTTCACCGTCGTTCGCAACGAATTCGAAAACGGTGAAAACAGCCCTCAAAGAGTCCTGGCACAACGCGTTCAAGCCGTCGCTTTCGAATGGCACAACTATGGCAAGTCGACCATCGGCAATCGATCGGACATCGAACGCGTGCCGATCGAGAACCTCCAAGACTTCTACCGTCGCTTTTATCAACCCGACAACGTCGTGATGATCGTCACGGGCAAGTTCGAGGTAGCCAAGGCTCTGGAACTGGCCACGAAGTATCTCGGTTCGATCCCCAAACCCGATCGCAAGCTCAATGCGACCTACACCGAAGAGCCCGCTCAAGACGGTGAGCGCACGGTCATCTTGCGACGTGTAGGCAAAATAGGCTCGATCATGGCCGCTTACCACATGCCTGCCGCCTCGCATCCCGACTGGGCTCCCCTCTCGATCCTCTCGAGCATCCTCTCGGAGGACAAGATCGGGCGACTCGATAAGTACCTGGTCGAACCTAGTATCGCCACCAGCGCTAGCGCCTTTGCCGACAGCTCCCACGACCCAGGACTCTTCATGTTCTCGGCCCAACCTGCCGAAGGAAAACTCGAAGAGACCGAGAAAATCCTCTTGGATGTCGTCGAGCAAATGGACTCCAAGCCGTTCACGGCCGAGGAAGTCGAACGAGCCAAAGTCCGAGCCAAACGAAACTACGAAAACACCATCAACAACGCGTCCTCAATGATGCAAACCCTCAGCTCGGCTTCGGCTCTGGGCGATTGGAGACTGTGGTTCCTCCAGCGAGATCGGATCGCTGCGGTAACCCCCGAAGAGGTCAACCGCGTGGCAAACACCTACTTCAAAACCCATAACCGCACGATCGGTCGATTCATCCCGGTCGATCAACCTCAGCGCCTGAGCGTTCCGGCTGTCGAATCGATCGCCGATATGGTCAAGGACTACAAAGGTGGTGCAGCGATCGAGTCGGGAGAAGAGTTCGATCCAACACCGGAGAACATCGACAAGCGAACGATGGTCGTCGATCTAGATGGCATCAAGGTGGCGATGCTCCCGAAAAAGAACCGTGGCGATACGGTCAACATGACCCTGACACTGCGGTACGGCAACGAGGATTCGCTCAAGAATCTTTCAGCTGCTGCCGGGATGCTCCCATCGATGCTCATGGCCGGAACAAAGAATTACGACCGCCAAGCACTCCGTCAAAAGCTCGATGATCTGGGCGTGCGACTCGGTGCCGGCGGCGGAATGGGTGGCGGCCGTCGCGGTGGCGGACGCGGTGGACGTGGCGGCGGTGGCGGAGCCGCAGGCTCGCTATCCCTCAGCTTAGAGGCCAAAAAAGATTCCATCGCTGATGGAATCAAGATGATGGCAGAGGTCCTTCGCAACCCGGCTTTCTCCGAAGAAGAATTCGAGCAACTCCGAGCCCAATCCGTCGCGATGATGTCGCAGATGACGACCGAACCGGCAATGCTTGCCAATACCCAACTGTCTCAAGCCCTCTCGGATTACGAAAAGGGAGACGTTCGATACGCTCGCAGCGTCGAAGAGACCATCGAGGAAATGAAGTCCATTTCGCTCGATCGTATTGTTTCGGTCTACAAGGACCAGCTTTCGGCAGGCATTGGCGAAGTAGCGATCGTCGGAGACTTTGAACCCGAAGTCGCCTTGAAGGAAATCAAAGAAGCCCTCAAGGATTGGGAGACCTCGACCAAGTTCGAGCGGGTCGAAAGAACTGCCAAGAAGGGCCTCACTGGCAGCAAAGGTGATATCCTAACACCGGACAAAGCCAACGCAGTTTTCTTGACCGGATTGTCCTTCTCGATGAACGAAGACTCCGAGGATGACATCCCTCTGGAAATCGGCAACTTCATCCTCGGAGGTGGAACCCTATCGAGTCGACTCGGGGACCGGATCCGTCAAAAAGAAGGTCTCTCGTATGGAGTGACATCCTCCGTTTCGATTCCATCGCGAGGTGACGATGCTCGGTTTACGATCAACGCGATTACCAATCCTGAGAACATTGATGCGGTGGAAAAAGCAGCGATGGAAGAGCTCAACCGATTCATCGAACTGGGTCCGACCGAACAAGAGCTCGCCGATGCCAAGAAAGCGTACCTGGAGGCTCGCAAGATCGGTCGTGCATCGGATGGTGCCATCGCCGGCCAACTTGCATCCAACCTCGATCTAGGTCGCAGCATGGCGTATGTTGCCAAGGAAGAAAAGCAAATCGAGCAGCTAACTCCTACCGATGTGCAAAAGGCGTTCAAGAAGTACATCGACCCGAAAAAGCTCGTGATCATTCGCGCCGGGGACTTCAAGAAGTAATCTGAGTTTCGCTCGATGCACTATCTATTGATTTACGAGGTTGTCGACGACTACGTCGAGCGTCGACAACCTTACAGGCACGAGCACCTGAAACTGGCTCAAGAGTTTGCCGACCGAGGTGAGCTAGAACTCGGTGGCGCGCTGGGCGAACCGGTCGACCAAGCCATTTTGCTGTTCCGAGTGGACGATCCGAAATCTGTCAACGATTTCGTTGCCCAGGACCCTTACGTCCGCCACGGGCTGATCAAGTCTTGGCGGGTACGCAAGTGGCTGACGGTCATCGGCAAAACCGCCCAGGCTAAACTCTGATCCGTCTGATCTGTCTGATCCGTCTGATCTTTACCGTTTCATTCTGGCCCCCAAGGGGACCAATTCGTTGAATCGATCGATCGGCTCTCGAGCCGTCCAAGCAATCGCGCGAAGGACCACAATCCGAAAGATCGGATCATCAAACGTCCAACTGTAGTGCCCCGGGATGCTCACAAACACCCGTCCCTTGCCAGGCTCGTAAGTCCATATCTGAGGCGTGCTCTTGCCCTCCTCCTGGCTCGTCGCCAAGAGCCCGATGCGCTGCTCGTCGCCCGTTAGCAACCAGTAACTCTCGTCGAGCAAATCCAACGTCGGTACGTTGCGCATGATCGGATGCTCCTGGTCCGTGATCTGCAGCTCCAATGGCCCATGCCGAAACTTGATCTTGCCACCCCATGATGCCATACCGATCCGCTTGGAGAAATCGCTGACTTGCTCCGAGCCATTGACGGCCCAATGCAAATAAATCGCGCCACCTCCTCGGGCAAAAAACGTGTCCATCGCCCTGGCTCGGGTTTCGTCCCAACTCCCCTTCTGAAAAAAAACCAAGACATCCGCTTGGGATATCTGATCCTCGGAAGGGAACTCCCAAGCGACCTGGACATCAAGGTCCTGTGCAGCCGTCAGCAACTGCCCCCACTGCACAAGCCATGCTGGATAGTCATGCTCGGCCGGACCATGATCCTTGGGCCCAGCCACCAACACAACCTGCATCCTGCGAAGCTTCTCAGGCAACGCTTGGCTACCTGCAAGCACCCGAGCGACCTCGGCCGCCGTTCGCACCCTAGGCGCTGCGATCGGGCCTGACAATGGCATCGACGGTGGTGGCTTCATGAGGTAACTCATCAAGTCGCGAACCTGCGACTCGCTGAGCTTATCGAGCAATCCCGTTGGCATCACCGAAAGCTTCGATGGAACCATCTGCTCGATCTCCTCCCGCGAGACTTGCTGCGTGCGGCCCTGGGCATCCCCCAATAGCAGTTTACCCCCCTGCTCTCTTAACACACCCGTTAACACCGTACCGTCGACTAACCGTACCTGATGACCGATGAACTCCGGGTTGATCGCATGGCTTGGATGAATGATGTCTCGTAGATTTGAGGCGTAATCTCGCATCGGCAGATTCGAAAGATCCGGGCCAATGACGGGCGCTAAACCCGAACCAGGCTCGGTATGGCACCTGGCACAACCCACCGATTCGCTCACAAACAATCGGCGACCATTCCCCCAATTTCCACCTTCGAGTTGCGGCACCTTGGCAAGCCTCTCTTGGTCCTCTTCGATTCGGTGGTCCTGGGAAACCCACGGCATCCAAAAACGGACCACTGGCAAGGATCGATCCTTGGCAAGCTCCTGAGTGGAAACGGAGATGTCTAGATCGACACTACCGGGTCCCTTGCGAAGGGTCATACTCAAAGGTGTCACAGGACCGGTACCATCCACTGTAGCGAACTGGAAGATCAATGGGCTCTTCTGATCCGCTTGTTCGATGTCCAACACCAATTGATTCTCTGCCATTGCGGTACCAACGCTCAGTTCGGGCCTCTGGCTTGCCTCGGGAGCATCTGCTGAAAGCTTTAGAGTGACGATTTCATCGGGCCATGCGTAATCGATCTTGGCCCCCGGCTGGATCTTGGGCCGATAGATCCCTCGCAAGTCAACTTGGGTTTGCAGTTTCAATTCGCCAGCATCGTTCATCAAATCCCAGAGCCGATCGTGCTGTGCACTACCGGCAGTCATCGCCTTGGAAAGTCCTAGATCGATGTGCGGCAACCAACCGGTCCAAGCCTCCGAGTCGGGCTTAGCCCCAGTCCACTGGGCATAGACTCCAAAGGGACCCGCGTCGAGCTCTATCTCATGCACTTGTTCAATGCGGCTCTGGTCGCTCCCAAGCGTCGATTTCGAATCGCTGGGGTCCAAATTCGATGGAATGCTCACGGCGATCTGATGCGCAGATGTCGCCGGTGGGAAACCAATGGTAAGTGTCCTGAGGTCAGGACTCAGTCCGACGCTCGTCACCGGTAGCAGCTTGCGCGGCGCGAGCTGTTGAGCTTGGACCACCGCATACGGGGGGATGAGATTTTCGTAGCGGTCCCCTGCCCTGACATACGATCCGCTTTCGATCCGTATTTTCTTGGTCAACTCGGCCCATCGCATCGGCCCATCGATCGGCTCATCGAACGCAATGCTCAGCTCCCCAGGTCCGCTTCGCCATGCCACCACGGGTCTTGCGACCTTCTTGTGTGTCGCGCGGATCTTGTAGAGACTTCCAATGCCAGCAGGACCCGTCCCCCAATCGGGAGGCCCGCTGTGGCAAGCCACGAGCAGATCACCGGCAGGTGAAACGCACGAATCAATGGTCAGCTTCTGAAGACAAGCGATGAGTTGCGACTGAGCGACATAACCGTGTTGGGTTTGTACTAACTGAGTCCGCCACAATTTGCCTCGGGACTCTCCGGCCACCAATGCATTGCCAGCCCATAGCTCAGGACCAAAGCGGCTCGAAGCATCGCCCGTGGGGTTGAAGAAGAGTCCGCAGGTCGATTGATGCTGCGGGCCAAAGTCCAACAGCGATGGCTGATCGACTACGCCCGGATTGTACTTCGGATGCCGAGGTGGGAACCCGTAATGCTTGGCAGATTCGATATGCAGAAGCTCATCAAAAGGATTGCCGTTGGCTAGCCACGTTGCACCCTCCTGGTCGGTGCAAAACAGATCCCCGTTGGGGCCAAAAGCAATGCCGATTGGAAAGCGAACTCCGGTGCAGAGGGTCTCTCGTTTCGAGAAATCTGCAGATACCTTCTGGATGGTTCCGCGATCGCTCTTGAGATCGAACTTGCTGTTGCCTTGATCGTCCAAAAGATAAGCGTTCGCGTAGTTGGCTGCCCCGAGTCCAAAATAGAGCGAACCATCGGGGCCCATCGCTAGACCGACCGCATCGACGTTTTGAGTGATCTCCTCCCAACCCTTGGCAACAATGATCTCTTCATCGCAAAGCTCGTCCTTGTCGGTATCCAAGAGCAAAGAAACCTTGCCCTTGCTCGAAACAAAAACACCAAAGCCGCGAGGATCATCGGGCTTGGTCAACACCATTCCGATCGGTCCCCTGAGCGACCCCTGATTCTTATAAAACACTTTGGCTTGATCTTCCAGTCCGTCGGCGTTGGAGTCTCGCAGCAGATGAACATCGCCGTTGTATCCAAGCGTCACGAGCACTCCGTCATGACGATACAAGACGTTGTTCACGTTGGTTAACTCCAGCGGCAAGCGATGCACGTCAAAACCGCTTTGGAGCATCTGGACCTCAGGTGGATTCTCGATTTTGACCAAAACATCCCCACGGGTCGCGTTTTTGATTTCGGCGGGCAATACCTCGGCGAGCTTGCGATGCTTGGCCTCCAGACGCTTGTACAGATCTTGCGATTGATCGCTAGACAACAACCCCTCGAAGACGATCAATTCGGCGATATCGCAAGCCGCATGGCCACGGACTTGCTGGTCTCCTGGACCGTTGGTGTAGAAGCGAGCACCGAGGGTCCAGTTATCGATGGAGATCGCTTCGCCAGTCCACGGGCGCTGACCGGTCGGTTTGCCGCCGACCAACAGGACCACTTGTTTTTGAACGCGATCCAATCGGACTTCGAGGACTTGCAACGTCCCGAACTTCACCCCGCTTGGATAGAGGTTCTGCATGCCCGAGAATCCTCGGCCTTCGATGTTGATCGTCTCGAATCGCATACTCGGCCCGGGCCCCATGTCGATATTGATGCCCGAGACGTAGTCCCGTTGCCCGGGGGCGTTGGTTGAGAGAAACCCGCGAAAATCACCCGGGTTTTGGCTAGGAGCAACCACCAGCCAAATGCTCGCCGTAGATAGGCTTGCAAGAGGGGTCTGAAGCGTCAGTGCATCATCGACTCCGTCGAATCGCACACTGCTCCAGCCTTCTCCCACATGCAGCACGGGAGCTTGAGCGGCCGAACCGGAAACAAAACGCAGAAGGGAATTCTCCGAGTCGGACCAGAGGTTGACTGGCTGCTCTCCTGGAGTGCTTTGACCCAACTGCAAAGCTAGTTGCTGTGCATCGAGGTGCAACAGGGGCTTGGCGGGCAATTCGATCTGCTGGGCGTGCAAAAACTGCACAAAGCTCGGGGCCGCAATCATCCACAACAAAAAAGCAATACGAGACATAAGCTTGCTAGCCATAACGAGAAAGAGAGGTTGGCCCCGGGCGACCGAGAACGAAGTATGAAGTATAATGACAGGCTTGGATGGCTTTGATTGTACGATGAATCAAAGCAAATAGTTAGCAATCGCACACGAACGATGAAACAAAGGTCAACGGCATGAAGACGCTTTTTGGTTGGATGATAATCATTGCATTGGGGAGCTTGATGATCGGAAACACAGCACTGGCGCAGGATCCTTTGTATGAACTGCGGGTGTACACTCCCGAACAGGGCCGACAATCCGACTTGCTCAAGCTCATGGAGAACACCGGAACGAAGTTCCTTGCCAAGCACAAGATCGAGCTTGTAGGAGTATGGGTCCCGAATGATCCGACGGATGCTCGGGTCGTGACCCTTGTTCGCCATGCAGACCGCAAGACCTGCGATGCGGCTTGGGCCGCTTTCGGTGCCGATCCGGATTGGCAAGCCGCTTACGAAGCCTCGGCGGTCGATGGCAAGAAACCCACCAAATCGGTGACTCGCGTCTTCCTAAACACCAACGATTACACCCCCAAGTTTGCCATCGAGAGCGTAGGCAACCGTGTCTTTGAACTTCGAACCTACATCACCACGCCGAACAATCTAGCGGCACTGAACAATCGCTTTCGCAACCACACGATCGAGCTATTCAAAAAGCATGGCATGAACAATGTCATCTACTGGTCGATTGCAAACGGGGAGGCGATGAAGGCTCGGGAGTTGCTCGAAGCGGTCTCTCCTGTCGGGCAGTCCAAAGCCGAAATCGGCGATGATCTACCCGCAGCTGGAAACTCGCTTGTCTATTTCCTAACCCATGCTTCTCCGGACGCACAGAAGGCCTCTTTCGGAACCTTCCGCGACGATCCTCTCTGGAATCAAGCTCGCATCGATTCGGAGAAGGCCGCCGGTGGCTCGCTGACTGCCGGAGCAGGCGTCAAGAGTTGGTTCCTCAAGCCCACGAGCTTCTCACCACTGAAGTAAGCGATCATGAAAAACCTCTGGCTACTGTTCTTTGGTGCTGTTCTTGCTTGCAAGGGGTTCGCAACCCAGTGCATGCAAGCCGGCGAGCCGATCCAGCTTGCGATCTTCGACGTCGATGCCACGCCACCGATAGGCTCGGCGATGGCTTATCAGCCCGTTCGGAGACTCGATGAAATGACGCTCCGTTGCCGAGGGGTCGTGATCCTCGGTGCCCAGCAGCCGATCGTTCTATGCGCGGTCGATTGGATCGGGATTGCCAACGAGGGGCACGACGCCTTTCGCGAGGCCCTCGCACGGGCTGCCGGGACCAGCCCCAAGAGAGTCGCTGTCCATACGCTTCATCAGCACGATGCTCCAGGCTGCGACTTTACAGCCGAGAAGATCATCGAAGAATTGAAGGTGCCAGGCTACTCCCGCTTTGATGGCAAGTTCCAACGCGAGGTCATCGAGCGAGCCTCGGAAGCGTTGAAAGACGCGATCCCCAATGCCGTAAGTGTCACGCATTACGGAGTGGCACAAGCAGTCGTCAAGGAAGTGGCTAGCCAACGTCGTATCGCCGGCCCGGATGGAAAGATCCGAGCCACTCGAACCAGCTCGACCAAAGACCCTGCACTGCGCGCTGAACCCGAAGGCCTGATCGATCCGGTGGTGTCACTTCTGAGTTTCTGGAAAGACGAACAACCCGTGGCGGTCCTGAGCTATTACGCTTGCCATCCTCAGAGCTACTACCTACGAGGCATCCCCAGCCCCGATTTCCCTGGAATCGCTAGATTCATTCGGGGCCAAGACCTCAACAACACGCTTCACCTGCACTTCAACGGAGCTGGCGGAAACGTGACTGCCGGCAAGTACAACGACGGGGCCGAAGCCAATCGTATGATCCTAGCCACCCGACTTGCAGATGCGATGCGTGAAGCTCATGCCAACACCGAAAAATCTCCTCTCTCCTCCGACGACATCACTTGGAAAAGCCTACCGGTGGCTTTGCCCATCGCCAGGCATCTGATCGAACAAGACTTGGTCGCGAAACTCAAAGAGACTCCAGCCAAAGGCTATGTCTCGCTTGCCGACCAATTGGCTTTTCTGAGGCGAGTCCAAGCCGGCCACAAGATCGACATCTCCTGCTTGGGAGTGGGCAAGGCTCGATGCTTGCACCTGCCCGGCGAACTTTTTGTCGAGTACCAGTTGGCGGCCAAAGGGATGCGACCGGACTTGAAGGTCATGATGGCGGCTTACGGAGATTATGGGCCCGGCTACATCGGCACCGAGCGAGCCTACAGCGAAGGTGGATATGAAACCCAACAGTCGTCGAGTTGCGTCGACCCGTCGGTCGAAACCGTGCTCATCGATGTGTTAAGCCAACTGCTAGGCGACTAAATAGCTCGTCAGGCCTCGCATCGGATTTCGTCCTACTCGTACTCGATGGCTGTTTGAACTGCGGCAATGCCGATCGTTGATCGAAGAGGTTCGCGGTACCTTGCAGACCAATGGGCCGGATAGCTATATTCGCTCGCAGAGCTACGCGCACTCATCGTACGACCGCGGCCCCCGGGTGGCCTTGAGCCACCGGAGCCCAAGGTTCGTCAGCTAGCTGGCGGATCATCTCCATCATCCCCACTTTACGACCCCGGCCGCCTCGTGCGGCCG
>CAILTZ010000107.1 GCA_903837255.1 uncultured Pirellula sp.
CTTGGTCATCGTCGTCGTCGGCGAGGCCGAAAAGATCAAATCGCAGCTCGAGAAGATCGCCCCAGTAACCGTCGTCAATGAGGAGCCGAGTAAGTAACTCCTCCAAGCCCCCTTGAGCTAAGAAATGCTACGTGAAGATTCGTCGATTCACCCTCACCACTTGACGATTCCCCGCGTGACCTTCAAGCCACCGACAAGCGTCGATCCACCGTAGTCCTTGGCCAAACGAAGCAGTGACTTATGGAATCCGCAGTTCGGAAAGGCCAGTTCGACCTGCCTAATCATCGATCTGCTGATCCCCTTGCGCAGCCACCCTTGGGATGCATCAATCCAGTCTGCTTTTCTACAAGCTTCGATGACTTCGGAATACGGCCCGGTGTAACGAAAAACCTTGTGATGCCAATGAATGATCCCTCGTAACAACTCAGGGTCCAAACCCCATCCTTGCGCTGCATTGTCGGCGATTGCGACGGATTCCGAAGGCTCCAAATAAGCCAATTGGTGATGAGTCCACAACCCGATGTCGTGATAAACAAATCCCGTTTCCACCGTGGGCTCAAACTCAGAACAGCCATCGAGAAAATGCATCGCATACGTAATCGTGCGATAGACATGGTTTCGATACCCCAAAAAATCTTGACCAATCTGCTGCTCGTAGCGTGCAAGAAGGTTGTCAACCAAAGGACGCTCTTGCTTGAATTTGATGCTATTCATGAAACTTATCATACTCTAATCCGCTATTCAAAAAACGGTTCCTAAGGCAAAATTCTCAGCGTCCCGGGAAAAACACCACTTGCTCAGGCCCTCTTGGTCTTACAATAAGCAACGCTTCATCCAGCCGACGCTTGCGGTTGCTTGTCTCAGAATTGTCCCTCTTGTCCCCCGGCTCCAAATACTTTCGGCTCCAAATACTTTTCCAAGGCCCCCGCTCGTATGACCAACCAGAAAATGATTCAGCCCCCCGAAGCCAAAAAACCCATGTTCTTCGGGATCGACGTCGGTGGCACTGGAATCAAAATCGGACTAACCGATGACCAAGGGGACACGTTGGATTTTATTGCCATTGAAACGCTCGAACCCCAAGGCCCCGCCGATGCTATGCAGCGTGTCAATCTAGCGTGCGTTCAACTCCTGGATCGATGTTCTTTGAACAAATCGGATGTCGCCCGAGCTGGACTCGGAACCCCAGGCAGCCAAGACATCCGAAAAGGGATGCTCCTGGAACCACCCAACCATCCACACTGGCACCATTTCCCAATCGTGCAATGCCTCGAAGATGCCTTAGGGATCCCCGTCTCCTACGCCAATGATGCCAACGCAGCCGCTTTTGGTGAATTCTGGGTCGGAACTGGAAAAATCCACGATAGTATGGTGCTCTTGACCCTTGGGACCGGAGTCGGTGGTGGAGTGATTATCGACAATCAACTGATCGTCGGTCAAAACAGCTTCGGCGGAGAATGCGGACACATGATCATCGACCCGAGCCCCAACGCAAGACTCTGCGCCTGGGGTGGCGGACGGGGGCATCTGGAAGCTTATGCCAGCGCCTCGGGGGTTA
Source organism: uncultured Pirellula sp. (assembly GCA_903837255.1). GTDB lineage: Bacteria > Planctomycetota > Planctomycetia > Pirellulales > Pirellulaceae > JBKCUI01. The sequence continues at coordinate 1,559 of CAILTZ010000107.1, forward strand.
CGATGCGAGCCCGCGAGGAACTACAGGCCGGTGCGCAGAGCATCCTTGCGGCCGATATCGAAAAAATTACTGCCAAAAAGATCTTCGAAGCCTCTGAGCAAGGGGATGCCTGGAGTCTTGGATTTATCGAACGGACAGGCCAATACCTGGCTATCGGCATCACCAGCATGGTCCATATGGTTGATCCAGGATTGGTCGTTCTAGGCGGCGCCATGAACTTCGGCGGTCCGACCACCAAAACTGGCCAACGATTCCTCGAAGCGGTACGAAAGGGGTTTAGGGAACGAACTTTCAAAAACGTGAATGACGGAACAACCATAGAATTTGCCAGCCTCGGAGCAGATGCCGGCTACATTGGCGCTGCGGGAATCGCCCGTTCCGATTACCATAAGTCCTTATGAATGGAAAAGATCAAAAAACGCTGGGCGAAATCCCCATCGAGCGCATCAGAAACTTCTGCATCATCGCTCACATCGATCACGGAAAGAGCACTCTGGCCGACCGCCTCCTGGAACGGACTGGAACGGTCGAAATCCGGAAAATGAAAGAGCAACTTCTGGATGCTATGGATCTGGAGAGGGAACGGGGCATCACGATC
>CAILTZ010000108.1 GCA_903837255.1 uncultured Pirellula sp.
ACCGGTAGTACTCGTGAAATGGTACGATTTCACCAAGTGGGTGCTGGGCCACGTGGATAACTTTCCCAAAAACCAGCGGTTCGTATTCGGACAGCGATTGGCCGATGGAGTGCTTGGGATACTCGAACTGATTGTCGATGCGACGTACAGCGATAAAAAATCGAAGATACTCCTTGAGGTTAATCGCAGGTTGGAAGTGTTGCGTTGGTTGCTTCGCTTGGCATTTGACCGAAGACTTTTAGCGAGCAAGCAATACGCATACAGCAGCGAGCAGATTACCGAGTGTGGTCGAATGATTGGTGGTTGGTACAAGCAAGCAGCGGCCAAGGAAGGGTCGTGCATCACGCGATCGTTCGCGTTATCCAGCCGCTGTTCGAGGCTCGATTCATTTCTGATTCCTTCGCATGCAGACCTGGAAAGGGTACCCACAGAGCGATGAGGCGAGCGTTGTTCTTTGCTCGGAAGTATCCCTTTGCACTCAAGTGCGACATCCAGAAGTATTTCCCCTCGATCGATCACGGCATATTGATGGCCAAGCTGTCCCGTGTAATCGGCGACGAACGACTATTGAAGGTGATTGAGGGTATTTTGGCCAGTCATGTGGATTATGTCCGCAAGGAGTGGCCGGTGGGTGGAGATTTATTCGACGTTATCGATCATTCTGTGGGGTTGCCGATCGGGAATTTGACCAGTCAGTTCTTTGCCAACGTTTACTTGGATGCCTTAGATCAGTTTGTGAAACACGAATTGAGGATCAAGGGATACGTCCGCTATGTCGATGACTTTCTGCTGTTCTCGGAAAGTCGCTGCGATTTGAGGAGATGTGGGGAAGAAATCAGGAAGTTTTTAACGCATTTTTGGGGACAGTCCCCGCGTCTTTGGCCAAGAATCGGATTGTCGATTATCATATAAATCTTGTGAATCCATATTCACTTAGACGACAGTCGCTGAAGCACTACCAGCCCACTGGCGGTTCCTTCCTAATGACCCATCATCCAGAAAACGATCCGGCGGACACTCCCGAAGTTCGAGAGCTCTTTGGGGTCATCGCCAGTTGCTATCCATCCGCATCTGGCTTTTCCGGCGTGGTCGTACGGTCGGTCAACACGAAGTACGCAACCGCGTCCGATTTCTTTTCTGGAGTCGGCGCGTCGAAGTCAGGCGGGCGATGGAATCGGAAAGGCTTGGAAGCGACGTACACTTCGCTCGATATCGAAACCGCGATCAAAGAGGCGTACCAAAACCTACTCCATTACGGATTCCCTATCTCGAACATCCGTCCACGCACAACTGCGGGCGCGAGGGTCAAACTGAAGAAGGTGCTCGACATTACAGTTCCAGCGATCTTGCGGAAAATTTGCCGGCTTCGAGGGCCTCATCGTCCCATCGGCCCGTAACCCTAGAGGCAAAAACCTCGTCATGTTCCCCTCGAATTTCACGAAATCCAGCGTTTTGGAGATACTTGGCAAAGAAGACCTCAGGTAAGCCTCGTGCATTATTGCAGGAAAAAATGCTTGCCTCGGCCGATTCCGTCCCATATATTAAAGTGACGTCGCAACCAGTGCACCAAGCGAAAGTGAGTCGCACCCATGACAACCAAAACGCAATTCCGAAACCAAGCAAAATCGAAATCCTCGACGAGCGATAAGAAGCCAACGAAGCGCATCGGTACAAAATCGCCGCCAATTCAATCGACATCGATTCCTGGTCTCAAGGGGAAAGGTCTACTGCGGTTCGGCGACGAAGCAAGGCTCGAGCTTCGGGATCGGCTGAATATGGCTAGACCCATCTTTAGTCGAGTCGTGAACGTCTCCGAGCGAACGATTGCCAAAGTAGAGGCCGACTCACAGACCGCGACGAAACTACAGCGCCCCTACAACGAAGTCTACCGACTACTCGAGGCCCTCGACGATGTCATTGATGCCAACTCGCTAGGAAGCTGGTTCCAGAGTCCAAACGAAGCCTTCGAAGGCCTGAAGCCACTCGAAGTCATCGAGCGAGGTGAAATCGACCGCCTCTGGACCATGGTCTTCGAACTCCAAAGCGGTATGCCTGGCTAATTGGAGTCAGAAGTAACGCATAAAGAAACATTATACACGTAGGGTCTATTGAACTCCGAATTGTTGGCGGTGGATATAAAAGTAGCTGATACTACCGCTGCCTGACCCCGACCCACTGTCACTGCCATTACTGCGACTGCCATTATCGCCACGCATAATACTAATTGAATTGCTCGAAACATTCGATTGACCAGTCTGTGAAAGATGCCCATGTTGTACCCTATGGGCCACAGACTGTAGTGGATGGGGGAGGGGGGGGGTAGTCAACTATAGAACCTGAGAAGTTTTTTCAAGTCTTCGAGCCTCACGAAGCTGTTCCAACGACTCCGAGCAGTGAACAGTCTAGGCCGTACAGTGCCATCTGTGCCTAGAACCTTGCGAATGCAGCGCGCTTGTTGGATCACTGGCTTCGAGAGTCGATTGCGCAAGCATGTGCAAGGCAGTACGCGAAAGATCAGGTTCGGAACCTGCTTGCGAGTGATCAAGCTTGCGATCAGCAATTCGGTTCGGGGTGTATTGCAGGCTGGCGTGTGTTTTCTTGCTTTGAGCACCGACTTACTTAGCCCCATACACCAAGATCTCGGCAATCTTGGGCCGCGCTTGATGATCCTTTAAATCAGGATGCGGCAATGTCGTCAATCGAATATACCTTGCCAGCCGCTTGGGGATCGTATGCTCGTATACTTCACGAAACTCTCGGTTCTCCGACGCATCCGCAATCGGCTCCCAGGTGGACTTGTCCAGCGAACTGTCGATTCGATAACGATAAGCGATCTTGGCTTCTAAATCCTCTTTGGCCGCTAACCACTGAACTTTCGACACGGATTCGTCCCGCTCCAAATCGACGATGATCCACTGGGGCGAAAGCCCATTGGGGAACCATTTCACATACCAATCGTCCGGCCCCCCGTAATTTCCATCCACCGCTTTGGCCGACCGCATAAACGCTTCCAAGTTGCTCCCGGCCGGCTCCGGTGTCGAACACTCGGTGGGTTTGCCCAACGCTAAATTTCGCTCTTTGATATTACCCTGCCCGGTAATATCCTGCCCGGTAACATCCTGATATGGGCGTTTCCCAAGTTGCCAATATCCGGTAAAAAATGCCTCCGAACCTACTTGGTAATAAGGCCGAAAAAGTATCTTGCGACCCGCAGCATCCTCGGCCTCGAAATCAAGCGTCGAGCCTCCCGCAAATCCGGTGGCTTTGGGCTTGAACCATCCTTGCAACGCCTGGGTATCCTGACGATCAAACGGGAGCTCAAGCCACCCTCGTGAGTCGTTGGCTCCCAAACCTACCATCACCAATGGACCATGCACGAAGGCGACTTGGTTCTCATCGTCTGGCATCGCAACGATCTGTGTAATAAACGGATACTCATACTCGATGACATCTTGCGACTTCCACTCGCGCTCGATCGCATAAAACTCACCCGCGACGAGCTTGCCGTCTATCGCCTCGCCGTTGACCGTAAGACTCCCGCCAGTTCCAGTCCAACTCGGTACCCTTACCGAAATCGTAAATCGCCTGGGCGTCTTGCACTCGACGAGCAACTTGCCCCTAGGCCGCATCGGAAACTCAGTAGTCTGTAGGATGCTCACCCCCCAATCCGCATGCTGCAGAATCGAGGGGATAAACAACTGTACCCGCAACTCGTCGTCTTTCATCGCATAAATCATCGCCGTAGACCTCGGCGGATTCTCCAGCCCCGTCCCATTGCAGCAGTAGCAGCCGACTTCGTTGGATCGGAAATCCTTGACCGAGTTCGAGCCCAATGGCTGGTAGTAAGTTTTTGCGCCCGTCTGCGGATCCTGGCTCCCCAGAATCGCATTCCAAAGCGATCGCTCGTAGTACTCGAGGTACTTGGTCTGCCCGGTCAAGCGATACAGGCTACGGGTGACTTTCATCAAGTTGTACGATACGCATGTTTCTTGGGGCATCCGCAGGGTCGTATTGGCGATCCGACGCATGCCGGGCATCCCCTCATGCACGCTGGTTCCACCGGTCGCATACGTCTTGGCACCAGCACCACACACATTCTCCCAGAAGTTTTCGGAGGCCTTACGATGAATCTCTGAGCCCGTGAGCTCCGCGATCCGCGCCGCTCCGACCATCTTGGCCAGCAACGTATTGGCATGCTCGTTGAAATCCTGGCCATCTGCAAACTTATTTAAAATCCGTTCGGGCTCCTCCCACTGAAGCGCCAATTGACGAAAGGACTCTCGGCCTGTTAATTCATACAGGTTTGCCATCGCCTCGGTCATTCCGCCGTACTCGATTTTTTTGACTTTGTCGAAATCCTCACCGTATTTAGCCACCCGCTGCTCGACCCACTCGGCTAGATTCGAGGCGACGCCCAGCGCAAGTTCACTGCCGGCGAACTTGTGGGCGGCAACGAGCCCTTCGAGCAACTTGTGCATGCGGTACCAAACCACGCCATCGAGCCGACTCGCCTCGAATTCCTCCTGGGGAGATGCAAACAAGTACTTGCCCCCTTGC
>CAILTZ010000109.1 GCA_903837255.1 uncultured Pirellula sp.
CGCGGTCGAAGCGATCCCCGCAGGGAACTTAGCTGGCTCGTTCGATGCTGCCTTTTGTCCTGGCACCCTATCGCCTTGTGAATTCGGCGCCTCAGGCTGCGCAGGAGATTCCGATGGCTTTGTTACCCCGCCTTTGGATTGGATCCTGCGAATTCTTCCGTTTTGATTGGTCGCCTTCCAAAGCACATCGATCTGGTCGAGGAACTTATCGGCGGACTTGCCCGAATAAGGCAAAAACCGGGCTTTTTCCCTCAAACCTTCTAGTGTCGGACCCGTTGCTTCAACCTTTCGCAACAACTCTCGAACCTGGGTGACCTCCTGCGGTGTGCCTTGGACCATGATCCTCCTAGCAATGGTATCGCCATAGAATATGGGGCCTTTGGCCGCTCCGTCTTTGTCCTTGGCACTCGACTTACCAAAGAACTTTTCGAGCGTCAGAATCGCTGCTTGGGTGTCCATTTTCCCAAGCTCGATGACTTCGAAATCGCTGTTTTGACCAGCCAGCGTCTCGATGATCTCATCGATGGTCTTGTGATCGCTAGGGGTAGCCCTGGCGATGATGTTGTTGGACTTGGGGTCGAGAGCCAAATTGATATTGGTTTGTCCGGAGAATTGCGTCTGCAACACATCCATGGTCGTTTGGGGATCCGAGCCACGAATATTGTGGCTGCGAACGGCAACTTGTTCGGCCGTTGACGAGGATGCCTTGCCCTCCATCGGCTCGACATCGACCTGAGTGACTAGATCACGTAGCTTCTGAAGCTTCTCGGGTGTGCCCGTTGCGTAGAGCGTCGTCCCGAACGAATCGGTCGAGATGCTCAGATCATCCGAGACATTCGTGTTGTCCTTGAGCCCCAACAAAGGCCTTGCGATCCCAAGCAACTCCTCAGAGCTCATGTTCTTCAGGGCGATCGAAACGATCTTGGACATCCTTCCGGCATCAGGCATCTCGGAGCGCTCGATCGTTTCGCGGATCAACCGCAATTTGCCACCGGTCTCAGTGACGATCAACTGATTGGCCGACGGAAGCGCAACGATCGAACCCTGAGGTCCAAGCAGCGGCTTGACCTCCTTCTCGGCTTCCTCGACGCTCAAGCGCGTGAGCATGAACACCGTCTTGCAGATCTCATACTCACCTCGAGTCTCGAGCTCCTTGACTGGAACAACCTCGGATAGCTCTCGGATCAAACCGCGGATCAACTCAGGGTCGCCTGAACCGAGGTCGATGCAAAGCAGAGCGCGCTGTTTGCGGACCAGTGTGTAACCACGGTTGAGCAGAATACCGTTCATAATGTCCATCGTTTGAGGAACACTGTAGACACGGAAAGGATCTCGATAAGTGAACGATCCAGGTGGGAAGAAATCGGTTTGAAGGCTCAGCTCGGCCTCCTTGGCAAGCCACTTCAGGACATCCGACCAAGGTGTGGAATTGAAGTTCAACCGAAGTCCATATTCGCCTGGAACGCCGGTCGGAACCGAATCGCTGCGCCCATCACGCTGCGGCATCGAAGCGACCGCATCACCAGCACCCGCACCACCAGACTGCTGGTCCTGAGCTTGCGGCTTGCCCGCCACAGGTCCGATCATCTCCGACCATTTGCTCTTTTGCTCGTCACCCAGGACATCCCCCAGCTGCTTGGCCAACTCGACGGGACCCTTTTCAGGCCCAAACTGCCGCATCAGACCCCGCTTGCCTTCGATGATCGTCTGGATCTTTGCCAACTGCTGTTCGTTGATCGAAAGGGCTCCGGCAATTTCCGGTTCGAGGGCTGCCGCTAGCCCCAGACCTTGGAGCCGTAGCTGCTCGGCCCTGGCTTGCTGCTTTTCGTTAAGCATCGACACACCGGCGATCTCAACCGAACGGAGGTTCTGTCGCGCACGTTCTTTCCGAACTAGAGGGTCTTCGATCGACCGAAGCTCGGCCGCAAAATCAATCGCCTTGGCCTCATGCTGCTTGACCAATTCCTTGAGCTTGGTCAACTGTTCATCGCTGAGCCCAAGATCGGCAGCGGTGTTGGTCTCGGTCAGTGTCGCCAAAAGCCCGACGATGTCCGGATTGCCGTCACAAAAACCCAAGCTTGGAGCCCCAACACTCAAAGCGCACGAGAGAAGGAGGCTTGAAAACAGCTGGGCGTTCCGACGCAACCTCAGGGACCGACCGTTAATTTTTCGCATGGTTCTGACTACCCCATTGGGGCTGTGACGTTTAGGAATCTATCGATTGGCTTGGATTTGTGGGTTATTAGGCTACTGACTGTAGTCAAAAGTAAACATTTTCCCAGGTCTTTTGCTCGGCAGTGGCAGGGATTCCAGCCTAACAAGACCCTAAAAATGCCGGTTTTGACAGCAAATAACCGAATCGCCATCAAGTCGTTCCCTCCTGCAAACCCTAGGTTCCGGCAAAGGTTTCGAGGTTTCGGGATGGATAAGCCAGGAAAGCCCGGCGGATTAGGTGGGATTCTCCGGCCTGTCTTACCGAATCGCTATGAATTCGCTCGAGAGCTCTAATTCTTGGATTTGATCGGACGGATCGGACGGATCGGACGGATCAGCCGGATCAGCGATCCAAGCTCGCTTTGAACAATCGCCGCGAGAGCATCGGATGAAAAGGTGTCCACCCATCGCTACTTCGATCCTGGGAGATCAGCTCCGTTGCCGTATTGAGCTTGGCATCCATCTCGTCTAGATAATGGAACACTAGCGCTTCGAGAGTCATGGGAACCTTGGGGCTACCGTGCTCGAGGCTCCCGTGGTGAGAGACTACGATATGTTGCAATCGCAGGAGTTTTTGCGGATCGACCGGGACACCCTTGTCCCGCAACCCTTTGGCGATCGATTCAAGCATCACTACCCCTTGAACCAAATGTCCTAATAATTGCCCGGCATCGGTATAGTTGAGCTCGTTTTCAAACGAGAGCTCTTCGATTTTGCCCAGGTCGTGGACCAGTGCCGCAGCCATTAGCAGATCCCGATCCACCCCCGTGTAGTGGCCACCTGCGAACTGACTCAGTTGCATGAGCGAGACGATATGCTCGAGGAGTCCGCCGGGATAAGCATGATGTGTTTTGGTTCCGGCAGGTGCGATCTGTAGCAGTTTTCCAATTTTCTCATCGGCCAAAA
>CAILTZ010000110.1 GCA_903837255.1 uncultured Pirellula sp.
CAGATTCCCACCAAGCCTTATCCGATCTCTCGACGCAGCATTTGTCCCAAGCGAACTGAATGCGAAAACTTGCTGGTCCCTGTCTGCATGTCGGCTAGCCATATCGCCTATGGGAGCATTCGCATGGAGCCGGTCTTTATGGTTTTGGGACAAAGCGCATCGGAGTTGGCCTGTTTGGCGATCGACCAAGAGACATCGGTTCAAGAGGTAGCCTATGAGAGGCTCAAGTCTCGGTTGGTCCAAGGCGAGCAGGTGTTGGACTTCGAGTGAGTTTTAGCAACGCAAGGCATTAGCACTACGAGAGCGAGGCTAGGATTTTCGCGAGAACCGAGAGGATTTCTTGGCAGTTTTGCGGTCTATCTCCAGGATTTTTTTCCATCATGCTCATGATAAGGCTGGAAAATTCGGGAGGGAGATCAGGGACCAGTTCATGCGGCGGAGTCGGCGTGTGGTTTGCCAGAGCCGAGAGGGTGCTCATAATGTTGTCTCGATCGAAGGGTCTGTTGCCGGTAGCCAGATCGTACAAAACGCCACCTAGGCTAAAGAAATCTGCTCGGTGATCGATATTCTGTCCGCCGGCTTGTTCTGGGGCCATGAAGGATGGGGTACCGATGAAGGTACCTGTCCGAGTAAGGCGCATTTCTTCTGCCATTGCGTGCGCGAGTCCAAAATCGATGATCTTGACCCTCAAGCTAGGGGACTCGATCCACAGATTCTCAGGCTTGATGTCTCGATGGATAACCCCTGACTCATGAACCGCAGAGAGTCCTTCGACCGTCTCGATGGCGATACGGAGCAATTCGTGGACAGGCAAGCTTTGGAATCGCGACCGGTAGGTTTGAAGGTTCGTTCCGCGGAGGAAGTCCATCACTAGGTATGGCAGGGAATTGATCTCCCCGACGTCGTGGACCTCGACGACACGTGGGTGATTGATCAGCTGAAGAGCTCGGAGCTCGCGCATGAATCTTTTTCGGGCAGTGGCGTCGTCGGCAACTTTCGGATGGAGAACCTTGATTGCCAATGTTTGTTCCGTGCGTGTATCGATGGATCGAAATACACATCCCATCCCCCCCTCGCCGTGCAGTGCGAGCAGTCGATAGGGGCCGATGCTCGCGAAATCTGACGCGAACAGTGCAGGAGATAGGTATTGCTCCCAAGTTGTTTTTTCTCGGGCCTTCCTGGTGCCACTGGTTTTTTGCGACTCCGGATCTAAAGGAGCTTGAGAATTCTCAGAAACCGAGGTTATTCCCAAGCTCAAATGTGCCGTGTTTGCAAGATTGATTTTTTGAGTGTCGAGTTTGGACTTGTTTCGGATGAGACGAAATGAGCAGAAGGGATCACCGAGCAACATGCAGGAGTCGTGATGGATTTCGATGACTTCGTCGAAGTGGTCTGCAAGTCCTTTGATAATGCCGATAGCAAGTTTGCAGAGTTTCCTATCGGAGGAGTAAAGAAGTTGCAATTCGTTGTCGGAGACGCGAATCGCATCGAGCACAGGGGGCAGCGCCCCGGGGTTTCCGACGCGCACGGCCGAATGGATAAACGTTTCTGTGTTTTCGATTATCTCTAGGGTTTGCCACTCGGGTTTGATGACCCGTTGATAAAGTCGGATCAGTTCGGTTGAAATGAACCTGCCGAACGACTCGACCACCTCGTCGACAGGGGCATCGAGAGTCTGAGCCGCCAGGCCAATGAGTTCTAAGGCTTGTCTGTCCTCATAGACTGCGGCTGCGGAAAAGGAGGTTTTGTCCAAACCTGCGTGGGCCAAAGCGCTGCGCCACTGTTGGGCACCGATGGCTTGCTGCGCAAATTTCTGGAGTTGTACGAGAATCAAGCCATGCATCAAGGATCTCTGACGTTAGGATTTCGCCAAGGCTCGATTGTCAAGCAATTGCGTTGGTTTGTAAACCTGTGAATCGATCGGGTATTTTCAATGGAGCATCGATTTCTCTGGAGAGTTGCTCTAGAAAATCGACCAGGAAGCCGGCTCTCTGGCTGGCGATCAGCCGACCTGCCTGGGTCCGCATGGTTGAAGGAAGTTTCAGCAATTTTGCGAAAAAATGGTCGACCGATTGCTGGTCGTCTCGAGGCTCTCGGTGGATTGGAAACGGTTCGTCAGGGTGGTAGAGACGTTGGCCCATCGCACCGCCGGTCATCAGGCAGCGAGCAAGCCCGATAGCTCCGAGGGCTTCGAGTCGGTCGGCGTCTTGGAGGACCTCGGCCTCGATGCTTTGGCATTCGATACCGGCTGAAAAACTGTGGGCTCTGATCGCATGCGCGATGGCATGTAGTTTGTCGGCAGGATAGTCTAAATTTGCAAGGAGTACCGAGGCGCGGTCGGCCGCGATCGTGGATGCTTGGGATCGCAGAGGGGAGTTTTTCGGCACGCAGACGCAATCGTGAAACCAAGTCGCTGGGAGCAGAATCTGATAATCAAGGCTAAGGGTTTCAGCGATGCGGCAGGCGTTTTTAACGACCCTCTCGACGTGCTCGAGTCCGTGCCCTGGGTCGGCTGCTCGCATTTCGACCTCGAGCACTTCTTTGATCGGGATGAGCCAACGAGAGTTCCAGGTATCGGAGGGGTTGGGGGATGTAGTCATTGGGGCCAAGTCATTGGATCGTGCTGCCCGAATCATCGGGCATATTTCATCGGGGACATACAGGAATTATTGCCCAGGGCATCAGCCAATCCCAATGTCTTCGAGGGCTTGGGCGTATTGGGCGGGGTGAATTTGTGTGGCGGCCGCAAGTTGTTGGGCTTGCTCGACGTTTCTGACACCGACGATTGCCCCGGTAACGGCTGGGTTGTTGAGGACCCAGGTGATTGCGAGGTGTCCTGGGTGAAGCCCGAGTGCAAGAGCCGTCAGCTTGAGTTTGTCTGCGATCGCAAGATTGCGAGTAAGCAGAGGCTCTTGGAAGTGGGCACTGCGCGTGCGCCAATCGTCGGCTGGAAGATTCGCCAATCGCTCGCGTGACATCGAACCGGTGAGCATGCCAGAACCCATGGGGGAGTAAGCGATCACGCCGATGCCTTGGGCGTGTGCGTAGGGGAGAATTTCCGTCTCAACCTCTCTGCGAATCAACGAGTACGGAGGTTGTAGGGATGTGATCGGAGCGATGGCTCGGATGCGTTCCATCTGAGCCGCGTTAAAATTCGAGACGCCGATCCATCGAACTTTGCCTTCTTGTTGTAGGGCTGCCAAAGTGCTCCAGCCTTCTTCGATGTCCTCTTCTGGCTCAGGCCAATGGATTTGGTACAG
>CAILTZ010000111.1 GCA_903837255.1 uncultured Pirellula sp.
ATACATTGTTTGTTGACGGTGATTGTAATCCAAGTTCCAGCGGGCCGACGAGAACCAGTAGGTTTATTGGAAGCGAAAAATGAAGCTCTCGAGCGCCATCCGAGCTCGGTCCTCTTGGCTGTGGCTGCCTTTGAGCTCTTTTTCTAGTTCTACGAGCCAAGTCAGGATATCCTTGGCCCTGTTCCAGCCCATCTTTTTAAGTCGGTTTTCTTCTTTGCCTAGATCGTAGGGTCGGAAGCCAGCACGGCTGAGAGCCTCGGGCAGCATGGGGCTTTGTGCTCCAAAGCGTTTTTGTTGTTCACTCCAAGCTGCAGCGACGCCATAGCGTCTGAGGCTCCAAGACATTTGGGCGGCGATCCCGACGGCTGTTTGACCTGACATGATGAGCTTGTCGATTCCCTCGATGGCTTCGGCGATACGGCCCTCGGCGACTGCTTCGCTGAGTTTCCACACGGTTTGAGTTCGCCAGCCGCCGACGAGTTCGTCGACGCGTGCGTCGGAGACTTTTCCAATTGAGTCTGCACCATTGGAGTCTGCAAAGAGTGCGAGTTTGGCCAATTCGCAGTCGATCAGTCCACAGGCATAGCCGATACGATCGGCGATGACGCCAGCTTGGGAGGCCGTCAATTGAACCTTGTGCTTAGAGATTCCCCATTGGGTGATCCAGGAGGTGAACTCCGCGCCTTTGGCTTCGGCAGTGCCTATGAGAAGACCTTTGCTTTGGGCGAGTTTGTAGACGCGTTGGTTCGATGGTAGAGTCTGGAGGTCCAGCAGCAGTGTCGAACCAAGCGTGGCTTGTTCGATCCATCCTTCGAGTTGCTCGCGGTAGGCCGTTAGGAACGGATCGGCTTTGCGGATAAAGGCTGCTTTGGGGCCGCCTGAATCGAAGAGGCCTTGGGTCGAGAGTTCATCATTCACATCCCGCCATTGGGCGTCTTGGCCATCGAACCGAGAGATGTTCATCGGGTCGATTCCCCCAAGTTTTAGGGTGTGATCGATCGATGCGCGTCGGAGGAAATCGTCTGGGCCGATGGCAATCACGACCGGTGGCAGTTCCTTGGGGGAGTCTTGAGCCAAGTGCTCGAAGGCGTGCACGAGACCTTCGGATTTGGGTTTTCCTGGAGTTTTCGCCGCCATCGTTCGAGATCCAAAAAATTCGGGGGAAGGCTTGTCAATGTACCAGCACTATCGATGCCAACATTCTAGCGACGAAATCGGATTCGACGAAGGAGGTCATCGCAAGCGGCGACCATTTCGAGAGATGCTTGGTTTCGTGGCCTCTGAGACCTGACTAGAATTCTTCTTGGGCTCTTTAGGTGTTTTTGTGGGTAAACGCTCGAGTACGAGTACCATGTCATTGAGTACGGTTACGAGTAAGAGAACGAGTAGGACAAGAAGGGTGCATTATGCAGACGATACAAATGTCGCAGATGAGGCAGAGATTTTCTTGGGTTGCCGTAGCAATCATGGTGCTTCTAGGGAGCGTAAGAGTTTGGGGCCAGGAGTGGGTCGATCGGCTCGAGCACAAGTACGTAGATAACCAGGGGGTCAAGATCCACTACGTCAAGGCAGGCAAGGGCCCGTTGGTGGTCTTCGTTCACGGCTTTCCAGACTACTGGTATTCATGGCGTCATCAAATCCAGGGGCTTCAAGACGAGTCGACGGTCGTGGCGCTTGATACTCGCGGCTATAACCTTAGCGATAAGCCCCAGGCCGAGGAGCAATACGACATGTCACTGCTGGTATCGGATGTGCTGGCGGTGATCAAGAACGAAGGTGCATCGAAGGCGACGCTGGTGGGGCATGACTGGGGCGG
>CAILTZ010000112.1 GCA_903837255.1 uncultured Pirellula sp.
CCTACACTCTGTCCCTCCACGACGCTCTTCCGATCTGACCTTGAGCGACTCCTTGGATTTAACCAAAAGCGATTCGCGACCGATGAAACTTCTGTCCTTGCACTGGCAAGCGAATCCCAAGCCAGCAGTGTACGGGTCGATGTTCTCATCGAGCTCGTGGCCATACAAAGGCATCCCGGCCTCAAGCCTCAAAGTGTCTCTTGCTCCAAGCCCTACTGGCAAGACACCCAAATCGCGACCTGCCATGAGCAGATTCTCCCAAACGCGAGGAGCATCCTCGGCACGCACAATCAACTCAAAGCCGTCTTCGCCGGTGTACCCTGTCCGCGAAACGATGCAAGCCTTCGACATCTGCTCGGTGACTTTAGCGCGGTAATACCCTAACCCCAACACACTAGACCCCGGCAAGCTGGGCGGGAATAACTTGCCGCATACCTCCAGTGCCTTTGGACCTTGAACGGCAATCATCGCCGTCGAGTCGGTCGCGTCATGGAACTCCACGTCCGGGAAATCGGCCAAGTGGGGTTCGAACCACTGCACGATCTTGGACTTGTTGCTGGCGTTGACCACCAGCAGAAAATAGACCTTGCCGCTGGGACTCTCTAAACAACTGACCAAAACATCGTCGAGAATCCCTCCCGACTCGTTGCAAACCAGTGAGTAACGGACCTGGCCAGGCTGCATGTCCAAGACCCGTCGCGTCAGCAGATGGTCTAGCAACTGGTCTGCCCGGGGTCCGTCAAACCGCAGTCGCCCCATGTGCGAGATGTCGAAAACACCGGCCGCCTGCCGAGTCGCTGTGTGCTCGGACACTATCCCGGTGTACTGAATCGGCATCTGATAGCCTGCAAACAGCGCCATCCTTGCCCCACTCTTGACGTGCCATTCGTGTAGGGCGGTTTTTCGTTCTTGTGTTTCCATGCCAATTAAAAAATGCCAATTAAAAAATTTTAGTAGGAGGCTTCGCAGTAGATCTTAGCACCTCGCCAAGTTCCCCGTTCAGCGTTTTAGGTGGTAGATCAAGAACTCCTGAGAATTGCGAAACTCAGACTCTTTGTTGCCAGGAAACACCAGTTCGCATGCAACAGACGCCTCTTGGCAAGCCTTCTGCAATTGAATCCCGTACATCGCCGAATGCGTCGGATCTGGTTCCTTGCCCCCCATCATGGGCTTGGATTTCTGATTCGGATACTCCAAAAATATCGGAGGATCTGTCTTTGAGACCCATTCAATCGGAGAGTACTCGCGAATCCATGGCAATACCTTGTCGCGATTCTCAAGCAACAAATCGAATTCTTGCTCCCGGGTCCTGCCCTGGGCTCCGAAACCAAACGCATGCCCACCATAGATGCTGTTGCCTATCCACTCCCGAAGTTGCTTGGGGTCAAGCGAGGTTTGGGCTCCGACGACCGCGGCACATGCCAAGCGTGTGGACTCCCGAGCGATCGGATCGACACTTGTCGGTTCGGCTAGATCGTCATGCAAAGCCAACCACAGCGATGTGCACGCGCCGGCTGAACTCCCTGTAGCCCCAATCCTCGTCGGATCCAGGTTCCACTCCTTGGCCTTCGAGCGGATGGTTTGCAACGCCCGCGCTGCATCCATCAACGGTGCCTTCACCGGTGGCTCTACCCCCTGCTCCATCGCTTGATCGATGAAGCGATAGTTGATGGCCGCAACCGAAATCCCCTCCTGCAAGTACCTCTTGATCGGATTGTTCCCATACCCGGTCTTGTCCCCGTTTTTCCAACCTCCCCCATGGATCAGCAAAACCACCGGTGTGGGCTTGTCGGACTGCGCCTTCCAAAAATCAAATCGCTGCCTCGAGGAGTCCTTGCCATACTCATAGTCGGCAACGGTCGGCTCAGGTCGCTCAGGGGGCTTCTTGTCCTGCGGCTTTGGCTTTGGCTGTGGCTTGGCAGTATCCTCCAAAGACACCACCCGCACATCATCAAACTCGTTCTGATCGTCGAACGATCCGATCCCTACCCTACCGGCTCCAAAGGTCTTGTCGCTCGCCTGCATGATCGGACGATCCATGTCGTCGAAATACACCTGGATCGTCCCGTCCGATACCTTGCGCACGAGCTTGACGTTGTGCCATCGGTCATCCCAGGGCACCAAGTTCTTGTTGTCCGTCAAGGGACGACGCGGTTGGCCATCGACGATCATGATCTGGCCACTTGCCGGATCAGGCTTGGCC
>CAILTZ010000113.1 GCA_903837255.1 uncultured Pirellula sp.
CGATCTGGTGTCCAGTTAACCGAAGCGGTCCAAAAAGAAATCGAACGCAGGACACCGTACAAAATCGCCGACAATGCCGTAGCCGATTCGATCCTCTCGATTCGGTTGACGAGCGACACGAAACGAGTCGTGGGAGAAACCATCAACGACGACCCTCGACTCTTGCAAACCGTCGTCGCTGCCGAGCTGAACTGGACCGACCGACGCGGAATGAACTTGATCTCGACGCGGTTCCTGCCACCAGGCGAAATCACCCACTACTTTGCTGAACGCACGGACTTTGTTCCCGAAGCTGGCCAGTCGATTGCCACCGCTTTTCAACGAAACGCTGAACGGCTGGCCAAGCATATCGTCGACCAAATGGAATCGCGTTGGTAACCTATCTCCCCGAGCCCCGAATGATCCTTCGCCGCGTTTTAGTCTTCAGCATTCTGGCTCTCCTTGGGACCGGCATCGATCTGCTGACCAAAGAGAAAATCTTTGCCTGGAAAGGGCTGCCCGGTGAGCAACCTCCCACCTGGTGGATCGAAAACTATTTCGGCATCGAGACGGCAGTCAACCAAGGTGCTGTGTTCGGACTTGGCCAAGGCTACGGCTGGCTCTTCGCATGCGTATCGATCACGGCCATCATCGGACTAGCCGTGTGGCTGTTTCGCTTCAAGGCCTGCGAATCGATGTGGCTGACGATCACCCTGGGACTCGTCACTGGAGGCATTCTCGGGAATCTCTACGATCGTTTGAACCTCCATCGCTTGCCAGGCTCCCATGCCGGAGGCGTCCGTGACTGGATCCTGTGCCGTTACGGCCAGTACACCTGGCCGAATTTCAACATCGCCGACAGCTTGCTCGTCGCAGGCGCGATCATGCTCGCTGTCCATTCGCTGTTCTTTGCAGAGCGATCGGACTGATCAGCCCGATCAGTCCGATCAGTCCTTCTGCAAAATCACAGCCACTTGCTTTCGCAGTTCTTTGGCCATCTGCACAAGCTCTGGACGTTCTTCTGATTCCAAGAGCCGCGCAGACTTTAGCATCAACTCGGCCGCACGGTGTTTGTTCGAGGCCCCCTTGGTCCTCTTCGAACCAACCCCCTTGCTCTCACCAACTTGATCCTCTGGGTCCAAGCGTGGGAGTTTGCCCATCCGCTCCTTGATCGTTTGCAGGAGTGGATCTGACGGATCAATCTTACTTTCAATCTTACTTTCAATCTTACTTTCAATCTTACTTTCAATCTTACTTTCAATCTTGCCCTCGGGTGGTTGTTGCCAAGCACCCGAGAGGAGTGCACTGAAAACGACCAAGGCAATCAGCGCCGATGGCAAACCCATTATCTTGCGATGCATTTGAATACTCCATTTCGATCGTTAGGAAATCGGTCAAGGATTTAACCTGTGGGCTGCTTGTGCTGCTTTAGCCATCCGAGCATCTGCTTGGCGGTCTTGGTATTGAGCACCTGTTTCTTAGCGATCCCGGCCCTGCGTGCGACCTGGACCCCATATTTCATCAAATCCAAATTCGCGATGGAATGAGCATCGGTGTTGATCACGATCGTCACTCCGGCGATTGCAGCCGCGGCTGCCTGTAGGTCATTTAAATCCAGTCGCTCGGGGTTGGCATTGATCTCTAAACATTTCCCGTACTCTTTGGCGGCTTGGATCACAGCGGTCAAATCATAATCATAAGCCGGCCTGCGCGAGATGAGCCGACCCGATGGGTGCGAAATCGCATGCACGCTCCGATGAGCGATCGCCCCGATAATCCGATCGGTGATCTCCTGCCTGGATTGCTTGAACCCAAAATGGACACTGGCCGTGACCCAGTCGGCTTGAGCCAAACACTCGTCGCTCAGGTCGAGCTTGCCGTCTTCGAGAATGTCGCACTCGATCCCTTTGAGCAGCAACAGTCGATCCTTGTACTCCGGACCAATACGATCGATGTGAGCCCATTGCTCGAGAACCTTTTGGTCGTCGAGTCCCCGCGCGACGCTGACTCTCTTGGAATGGTCGGTTATGGCGATGTACTCCAGGCCCCGGTCGATGGCGGCTTGGGCCATCGCCTCGATCGTATCGTTCCCATCGGTATACACGGTGTGCATGTGCAGGTCGCCTCGGATGTCCGAGGTTTCGATCAAGTCCTTGAGTCGCTGCTTGAGATCCTCCTGGAACTCATAGCGATTCTCCCGCAACTCAGGGGGGATCCACGGCATTCCGATCGCTTGGTAGAGGCTCTCTTCATCCTTGCCTGCAATCGGCATCGAATCATCCCCTTCGCGAAACACGCCGTATTCGCTGACTTTGAGACCCAGCGACTTGGCCAGCGAACGGACATGGACGTTGTGTTCTTTGCTTCCGGTGAAGTACTGAAGGGCGGCGCCCCAGCAGGCTTCTTCGACGACTCTCAAGTCGACTTGGAAGGCCCCGGAGATTCGCACGCTCATCTTGGTGTCCCCTCGAGCGAGGACTTCGGCAATATCTGGATGCTCTCCAAAGCGATCCATGACCGTTTCGGGTGATTGGCTTACGACCAAGATATCCAGGTCTCCGATGGTTTCTTTGCCTCGGCGATAGCTTCCAGCGAAGTCCAGCCGTCGGATCGCTTTGCAAGTCGAGAAGTGAGTGCGCAGGCTCTCGGCCAATCGATCGGCATCATCCAGTGGCAATCGCTCGGCGGCCTTGGCCACGATGTCGATATTCTGCAAGATACTCTGCTGAGTCTTTTCGCCGAAGCCTTTCAATTCAGCGACTTTTCCTAACAAGCAAACGTGTTTGAGCGACGGCAAGTCCATCACGCCGAGCTCTTGATGGAGCTTCATCGCTTTTTTAGCACCGAGTCCTGGGACACGCATCACATCGCGTAGCGTTGTTGGAACTTCGGCCCGAAGTTTCTCGAGGGCGGGTATAACCCCGGTCTCGATAGCGACTTGGGATTTTTCCGCGAGCGTTGCACCGATACCGTCGATTGTCGTTAGATCAAAACCTTGAGCCAGGAGCTCTTGCACCGGCTGGTTTAGCCCCTGGATTGCGGCCGCTCCGCTGCGGTAAGCTCGGATACGAAACGCGTTTTCGCCGGAGAGTTCGAGCAAATCGGCCATCTCTTCAAAGAGATTTGCCAAGTGATCGTTGGTCATTTGTGTTTTGCTATTCATGGCAGCTGGCTTGCGGCTACGCGCTGCTTGCGGTTGCGCGCTGGAGGATTCCTGAAAGGGTTTGTATCCAATGATCCAAGTCATGATGCTCACGGACGTGGTGGTAAGCCACCTCCGCACGAGCTTTCCATTTGGCGTTGTTGTCAAAGCAATCCAGCATTGACCTTGTCATCCAAGGAATATCCCCGATTGGAACCAAGTCTCCTAGTGGAAATTGCCGCAGATACTCCCCTGCCCCTTGAGCGGTATTGGTCGCCAGGATCGGGCAGCGACAGAGCATGGCTTCGAGCATCACGTTGGGGAGTCCCTCGTATCGGGAGGGGAGCACGAACAGATCCCCTTGTTCGAGGAGTGGATAAGGGTTCGAGACATGTCCATGGAGGAACGCGCACTCGGAGAGGTTGAGTACTCGGATTCGCTCCTCGAGGGCATGGCGCAAGGGGCCTTCGCCAGCGATGTGCAGGTGGTAAGCTTTGCCTCGCTGGGCAACCAGCAGGGCGAAGGCTTCGAGCAGATCGGCATGGCCTTTTTCACTGCCCAAACGACCGATGGCGACGATGTTTTTTGCGTTGCTGGACCATAAAGGGAATTGGATCGCTTCGAGGGACTTGGCCTGAATGGTTTTGGTATCGATGGGGCTTGGGACGATTTCGAATCGCTCTCTTGGGATGCCGTAGTACTCGGCCGCTGCCAGCGCGGTTCCCTGGGAGACGCTCAGGAGGGCTTGGCTAGCCGCATAGGCTTTTGCAAGCCGCCGACGCTTGATCCAACGCCAGCGGTTATCGGGTCTTTCGACGTCGAACTGTGGGGGCGAGACGATCGTCGAGACCCGAGCGCAGTGGGCTTGGCGGCATGCCGGCCCGCTGATCATGGTCATATGAAAGAGTCGGTCGTAGACGACCTGGATGCGTGCGGCGTGGATGTGCTGCGCCAGATGTTGGATCTGTTGGTGGTGGATACGTCCGGGCCAGTTGAATTTTGGTGCTGACCGATCGGTCCAGAAGGCGGTCACTGGGCAGTCGCTGGGAATTTGGTCCAGCAGTGCTCCGGTGGCTCGCAGAAGGTAGAGGGATGGCTCGAAGAGCGATCGATCTAAGCCTTTGAGCAGGTACAATAATTGGCGTTCGCTTCCTCCGCCGTCCATGGTCGAAGAGCAAAACAGGACACGGGTGCGAGACATACTCAAAGGGAAATAGAGGCAACTACGATGGATGTGATCAATCGGGAGCATTGTACTCCTTTTGTCACCAAAGATGGTTCGATCATCCGCGAACTTCTCGCGCACAGGAATTCGTCGATTGGAAATCAGAGTTTGGCCGAAGCCACCGTGCCGCCGGGGGTGATCACCCAACTGCACCATCATCCGACGACTGAGGAGATCTACTATGTCCTGTCCGGTTCAGGGCAGATGGAGATCGAAGGGCAAAAGCGGCAGGTCGGGCCTGGGGATGCGATTGCCATCCCGCCGGGCAAGTCGCATCGCATTCATAACAACTCGACGGCGGACCTGGTATTTCTGTGTTGCTGTGCGCCTGGTTACGAGCACTCCGATACGGTTTTGGTCGACTCGTAGTAGGGTACTATAGGCAACTATACGCAACTATAGAGAGGACTTTACTGGGGCTGATTCCACAGCCGCCAAGGATCATCCAAACGTTTCATCTCTGATAAAAGAAGCTCGCGCATCTGGGCGAGCTTGGACGCATACCGAGGATCTTCTGCCAAATTGATTTGATGCGCAAGGGGCTTGGCGCCGGTAAGCTCATAGACCTCTGGGCGATGGTGTTCGGCCAAGTACTCCAGCGGATTTTCGCTCAGGTTGAATAATTGCGTCTTGCGTACTTTCCCATCGAGCACGTCCCATTCGATGAGCTTCCAGTCCCCTGCTTTGACACATCGCATTCCGGGTTTGGTGCCACCGTTGTAGACCCCAACCATCACGTCTCGCAGTGTTTCCATTCCACCCATGAGCACCGGCTTGTAGCTCAGTCCTTCGTTGGACTCCGGTGCCTGGATCCCTGCCAGATCGCATAGGGTCGCAAGGGTGTCGAGCAAGTACACATTGCCCTGGGCCCTTCGGCCAGCAGGAATCCCTGGCCCTTTGACGATCAAAGGGACACGCCAGGTGTGCTCATAGAGGTTTTGTTTACCCTGCAAGCCATGGCGACCGATCGCCATCCCATGATCCGACGTGTAAAAGATGAAGGTGTTATCGAGTTCGCCCATCTGCTGAAGTTTTGCCAAGACCTTGCCAATCTGCTGGTCAATGTACTCGCTGCAGGCAAACTCTCGGCCAAGTTCGTTGCGGATGGTCCGTTCATCGCGGCGTTCCCACACCCCGCTAACGTCGACTTCGTCTCGCAACTTTGGATGCCCATGCGGAAATGGGTGTTCGGGCAGATAGTTTTCGGGCAGAGGAGGTTGGGCGGGATTGGCAGTTGGGACTCGATCGCGGTCGGTATGGTTCACGGCCCCGTATTTTGCAAGCAGCTCCGGTGTTCCATCCCGCTCATCGTGAGGATGAGAAAATCCGAAATGGATCAAGAATGGCTTTTGTTGCTCCCCGGATTGCCTGGAAGATCGACGAGACTCTAGGAATTCAAGCACACGATCGGCGTGCCAATCGCTACCGCTTTGCGGAGTCCCTCCACGCTTGGTCGCATCCTGTCGAATCGTGAACTGCTCGTTGGCTTTCTCGTAGCTATTGCCTTGTTTGCAAGTCCTCATCGTGATGTATCCGGCCCGGTTGAAAACCGCTGGGATGGTTTGTTGTTCCAGATCCGGTGGGCACAGCCCACGCTCTTTGGCTTTGGGTGAAATCGGAAGATGCCAGAGGGTCCGGCCGCACATGATCATGTGCCGCGATGGAGTGCAGACGGCTCCGGAAAACGAGCCCATGTGATAGGCACCGTCGATCACTGTGCCTTCGCGGGCCAAGCGGTCCAACACAGGGGAGTCGAGTTTCGACGCAGGATTGTAGGCTTTCAAATCCCAAGGGGACTGATCGTCGACCAAGATGAACAAAATATTGGGTGGGCGATTGCCTGCCGATGCGTCGCCAGTAGCCCGAGCCGTGACGTCCTGAGCACAGACCCGCCCGCAACCAAGCATCGCCGCTAGCGAGCCGATCAAAAAAACCGTCCGAAAACTTCGAGGCACAAGGCACTTAGGGATCATCGTCAATCCTTTCTGAGGACTAAATTGCTCCACATTATCACAGGTGCGCACGGAGCCTACCACCGGACTC
>CAILTZ010000114.1 GCA_903837255.1 uncultured Pirellula sp.
ACGGTTCATCGAGCAATTGTTCATTGAGGTATTCGGTAGCTGGATTAAACTGTGCCGAACGGGTCATGCGACGCACGTTATAGGCACGAATGGTAGACGCGATGGTCCGAGGCAATTTTGCTTGCGTATCACGAGAGTCCCAAACGCCAAAAACTAGCGAAGTTGGGGCGATTTTGGCAAGAGTAGTTGCATCACCCTTCAACACTTGCTTGAATGCCTCTTGTAACTCTGAATGAAGAGAAGAGCAGCGTACCAGTGCGTCTCCTGCGCGATGTCCTGCTTCGAGAATACTTATCGTTTTCTCACCCGCCTTCACGGCGATCTGCGGCACCAAGCTTTTGTACTTCTCCTGTAGGAAGATAGGTTCAATTCGGTTCGCTTGTGAGCCAACACTGTCGATTAGTGCTACATTTTTTCCACTAGCATCGGTATCGATGTTGTACCCTCCCGGGAACCCATCGCCGGAGGCATACGTAGCTGGAAAGATGACTCCATCTTCGCCCTCTACGGACATAAGTGGTTGCTTGAGAAAGAGGGCAGTTGGACCCTCATCGCTGATATAGGAATCGAAATCTTTTAGCTTTGTCATGTCATTCTCCGTAGGGGTTAATGATGGGAATAGCGGAACGAAATGCTTTATGCTTCTTTTGTCCAGTTCGGAACCAATTTTCAAATCGGTAGGCCTTGGTTGCTTTATTGCAAAGAACACCTGTCGAAGCAGGTAGAATAAGCGTTGCGGGCAATGGCATTGACCATGGATAATATTCGTAAATTCGTTTCTCTTTCGTGCTAGCTGGTCGCGCCGTTTGCAGGCCGATTAGACAGAGTAATTCGACGGCGGGATGTGCAGTACTTGTTACGCCAAGATCATTAGCAGAAAAACCGACGTCGATAGAATGTGCATTTGGAGATCGCCGTGAGTCGAAATAGAAAGGCTCTTTCTTTTTAGCAATATCGTCCGGGTTCATTACGACAACACCAATATTGAACAGGTTAGGACTCTGGAACTCAAGGCTTCGCAGCGCATGCTGTAACGCACGTGCGATTCCAAAACTCTCCATGGTTCCTGCCCAGACTTTAAGATCTCTAGCACCAAGAAAGTCATGGGTCCACCAATCAACAGTTAACGGTTTAAACGGTTTGCCAATCTCGATCGGTGAAGAATAGGGGTCGGTAGGATCGATATGACGCAGGGATGCGAACGCGATAGCATTTATCAGATCATCTAGGGCGTTATTTGGGGAATCGATTTGGAACGACAATCCGTCCTCTGCAAACCAACCTTCCGATCCAGGCCATAAGCGATCCGCCAATTCAAGTAAACCACAGCAAGCAAAGAACTGCCCTGGATTGGTTGGGTCCACGTTGACCGATATGTTTGGTAATGTCTCTGCCATTTGCGTTTTTATACCTCACTTGATGGTTTGGCGCTTGCGGACCAGTCTGCCGCTCGAAGCAATGACTCGATATAAGCCAATCCCCAGCGCCCATACTTGCGTTGTAATCTTCCAAACCTCTGAGGAACCGCGCTAGCCGTTGCCTCGTCGTTTTCCGGTGTCGATGATGGATCAAAGACCTCTTCCAACGGAAAGTGTGGCCGAGCGCGCCCGTGATGCGCGGCGATCAAGTGCAGTACGAGCTCTCGCTCATCGTCCGATATGCTGAGCTCTTTGGCGTTAGGTAAATCGTGTAGTGAACCAAATTCGTGACGGTATCGTTCGCCAATCCTAAAACCGCTCTGCCTGCCGGATTTCGCCAAACAAATGTTTGGATAATCCCGATTACCTAAAATCGCTTGAAAAACAGAGCGGCGTTTTCCGTGATCGTGATACCGCGCGGCTGTCATCAAGGATCGATTTAGAGAATCTCCCAGATCGAGCCTGCCAATGATCTCCTGCATCCTGGTCTCGACGTCAGCAACGTGAACCCCCCATTCAACAGGTCTTTTTGATACAGGCTCGCCGGTATTTCGATAAGCAAACCAGCGAATCAGATTTGGCCCCATTTCCTCGTCCGCCGAGGGAATCGCGACAATGTAAACCTCATGCAAGTCACGTGCTCGAAGATCCGAGATTCCATCGTCGGTGATACGGACGCGATCACTCGATTCAGATACATCGTTTGCTTTTGCGGACCCGCCGTCGAGCATCCCTGATGAATTCAGGCCGCCACTTTTAGGCGAAAGGACGATCGTTGCGCCCTCGATG
>CAILTZ010000115.1 GCA_903837255.1 uncultured Pirellula sp.
CAGATCGCCGAGCTTAAGGAAGAAATCCAAGAGCTCAAGGCGATGGTCAAGAAGCTCTTGGACGCGGCGGAAAAGCGCTAGAGCTGCTCACATCGATTCGCCTTTTGCGAATGTTCGCAAATCGGCTCACGGTCACTCGCCTGCGACCCAATGCGTGGCTGCGGGTAAACGAGGACTTGGCAGGCCGTCAACAGTGTCCATTCCGTCCGCCGTCAATACAGTCAACACCGTCAATCCTGTCCAGAGACCCAACGCCGCCTGGCGGCTGGCGGCCTCTGGACTAGTCGGGTATCCAGAGCTTGGAGCCACCCGAGGATTCCGAAGAAGGGCCGTCGCCAGAATCTGGTGTCCAGATCCCGCTTTGATTTCCAGCCCCGCCTGAACCCGCATCGGAGATGCTTCCTGCTGGTCCTTGGGCTCCCATCCCTCCACGTCCTCTGGACATCATCTCGCTCTGTTGCATCAGAGCTTGGATGTAACGAAGCAGAGTTGGATCCGAGGGATTCTCTCGGAGCGAGGACTCCATAAAGATTCGAGCCTCAGCTTGTCGGCCAAGCATTTGAAGCAGCTCGAAACGCTCGACGATCGCACGACCGACGGAGAGATTGAGCTTCTTGCCCGTTTCGATGATGCGTACCAAGAGTTTTTCGGCCTCGTTTGGATCGGTCGCGGTTCGAACTCTCAAGTTGTAGAGGGTGTACTCGGCAGACTCCTTGAGCTCGTCAGGCCACTGCATGCTCTGAGCTCGCTGGATCAAGCCCGGGTGCATCGAGGACACGCCTCGGGTCAACGACGATTGCATCAATTGAATCAAGCTTTGGGCATCGATGGTTGCCAGATCCGTCCAGTAATAGGCGGCACCTCCTACCAGATCGAACACATCGAGTTCGGCCGATAGTTTCGGTGCGGAGACTTGAAGTCTCTTGTGCAGTTCGTCGAAGTCCGCATCGGAGTAGCCATTCGGGTTGCGGGCTTGCCAAGCCAACAGGATGGCTTGTAGTGGCACTCTGTATTCGGCTAGTCCGGCGGCTTGGCGCATGGAGTGGTCTGCCAAGCACTCGAGTTTGATGTCTAGCACTCCATCGATGTTTACGTTTTTAATCGCATCGGTTAAGGCGGCTTGGCGCCCCTCGGGGATCTCCTTACGAATCATGATCGGGCTGGTGGTACGCCCAAGAAACGGCATGTAAAGTTGTTCGACCAACTCCCGTTTTAGGCTTGCTAGACCAAGCTCTGACTTGAGATGATCGATTTGATCTTTCTGGAACCCGGCGTTGGGTTCGAGCACCACCAAGCGCGCTGGCTTGTCGGTCTGTTTGCCGTAGAAAGCGACCCATGTGCCTACACGCAGAGGTTCCATTTCGGAGAATTGTTCTTGAAGGATTGGCTCGGCGCAAACATAAGCGACCTTGGGCGGCACCTCCTCTTGGAGAAGCATCTGGAGCATTTCTCGAAGCTGTTCAACTGGCAGGGGCTGAACTGACTTGCTAGCAGCAAGCCTGCTTTCGAAATCTGGATCTTCGACGGTGTAGACGACAAGGTCGTCTTTGAGGGCGATTCCGCTAGGTTGTGGAGCCAGCTCAAAGGCGAGAGCTTGGTAATACACCCGCTGATTTTCCGGCAGGGCAGGGGACTGAGCCAGTTTACGGCAGGTTGATGTAGCCGATTCAACATCTGTCAGAAGCAACTGGCATGGGAGGAGCGATTGCAAGATCGCTGGCTGAGGCCCGAACTCGCGAATCATCGCTTCGAGCTTTGTCTTTGCCCCAGAGATGCGGGTCGCATCGACGAGCGATTGAGCTTCGGCCAGCCGTTCTGCATAAGGTGCATCGCCAACATCTACTGGCGATGGAATGGAATCTCGCAGCAGGGTGCTGGTTTGGGCATCCGAGAGGATCTGCTGATAAGCCGGCATGGCAACTTGTTGGAACGACTCGTCTAGATCTAGGAGGTTTTCAGTATGAAGCAGGGCTGGCAAGATCATGCCCCGTTGGCCTAGAACCTCGATCAGATTCATCGCGACTGTCGCGGTCATCACATGGAGGGTTTCCCCCGAGTCGGCAATCGACTGCAGGAGTAGCGATGCGCCCTCTTCGGTATTCCCTCGCACGATCGCGACCAGTGACCGATGAAGTTTTGCCAACGGATTGTCGGGTTGTAACCGGATGAACTTGGCCGAGGTTTCTTCGAGCGATTCAAATTCCCCGAGATGCAGCAGCAGCTGGCACTTCATCGCCAACAGCCAAGGCTCCGACGGCATGGTTTTCAGGTCCGCGTTGATCCGATCCAGCGCGGCGACATTCTGCTCGCCTGCGATCATCCGCTGAATGGCTTGCATCTCGGCCAAATGATCGTTGCACTTGCAAAACTTGATTTTTTTACCGTTGCCGCAAGGGCACTGACTGTACTGATCGAGAGAAGACATGGATGGACCGTAATCTATAGTTTTAGAGGTATGCACAAGGGGGCAGAGAATCGCCTAAATCCAAGACCGCAAAGTCTACCACAATTGCCCGGGAATGGGCTAGGTAGGGCTTTGGGACGTGAGGGAGGCTAGATTCTCCAGATATCAATGGGCTGGAGTCGAGCCAGCGGACGAGTCGGTGTCGATTTCGCGAGGCGGATGGAAGAACAGAGCCAGAGCGATTGCAGCCAGGAGAGCCACGGCGCTCGGGAACAGGAACATGTTCCTGTAGTTGATGAGTTTCTGAGCCCCGTCGACTTGGGTGAACACATTGGCCGTCAGCCACGGGCAAATCGTGTTGGCCACCAGGGCACCGACCCCTAGGATCATGACGTTAAAGAGCCCCTGAGCACTGCTTCGGACATTCTTGGGGAAATACGCATCAACAAAAATGTAGACGGTTGCAAAGAAGAACGCATAGCAGATGCCGTGAAGGACTTGGACGATCACGATCAAATTTTGCTGGTCGGGAAACAGTGCGTAGACCAGGAAACGCAGAGCGTGTCCGAGAATGCCGACGATCATTGTCCAGCGCCATCCAAGATTTTTCAGGGTCATTCCCAGGACAAACATCGTCAGGATTTCGGCGATTTGGCCGACGCTCATGACGGGCATGACCCAGTTGCCTGGAATCCCAACCCCTCCATCGGCGCGAGAAGCACCGAGGAATCCGCCGGTCCAGTTGAAGTAGCAATTATGGACAAACGCATCGATGAAAGTCACCAACCACAGCACCAAGACGAAAGGGTGTTTGAGCAAGCTGACCGCTTCGAGCCATGCGAGATTCTCTTCCGGACCGGTAGATTTCTTGGGCGGAGTATGGGGTAGCGACAAGGAGTAAACTGCCAAGATGATCGATGCGATCCCGGCGACGATAAACGTCCAGCGTGTCGCATCCATCAGAGCTTGTCCTTCCAAAGGACTTCCTAGGACCGTTCCGAGCCAGTTGACAAACCCGCTGGGGTTGGCGTCTTTGACCTTTTGCCAATTCACGAAGATGAAGGTAAACGGCCAAGCTGCAAGGATCCAGCCGATGGTACCGCCCATACGAACCAATCCGAACTCTTTTGCAGGATCCTTCATGTTCGCAAAAGCGATCGAGTTGGTGATGGAAATCGTAGGGACGTACAACAGGCAATGCACGAGCATCAGTAGGAAAAAGGGCCAGAAAGAACGGGTAAAACCACAGCCTAGAATCGCCAGCCCACCGATCAAGTGGCTGAAGGCGAGGAATTTTTCCGCAGCAAAATTACGATCAGCAAACTGGTTGCTAAAGAACATTCCAATGATGGCTGCGACCGGAAACGCATTGAGGATTAGCGAGGTTTGCCAAGGGGAAAAGCCGATGCCAGGCAAGTAGGCAAAAATCAAAGGAAGCCAAGCTCCCCAGATGAAAAACTGAAGGACCATCATCAGGAAAAGCTTCCAGCGAATGCTCGAGCCACTCTCGCCCGCAGCGTACGGTTGCTCTTCGATGTTACTCATGTCGATCCTACTCCAATTTCTTATTAATCTGTATCGATAACCTGATTAACCTGATTCGATCCGCTGCCGACGGCTTGGATGCTGACCCCTGCCGTCGGTCTAGTCTGGACATAATCTCATAGACAATCGCCTTGAAATCAAGTCCCCCGCGGGGGAAGTTATGCGAAAGTCCGACTATAATCCGCAACCTCCGGGAAACTCCAAGATCGCCTCGCATCCCTTAGATCCCACAAGCATGGACGCAGAGTATCAGAAACTTCTCGATTCGGCCCCTTACGGCCCCGATGATCAGACTCGCTGGGCGTCGGCCAAGCAATCGCTGCGGGATAATCCCCCGTCGTCGACCGGCCAGTTGATCAAAACCGGCACCCCGCAAGCATGGGAACTCGATCCGATCCCCGTCGTTCTTGGTAGCCAAGAATGGGCAAAGTTTGCCAATGCTCTGAGCCAACGCATGCGGCTGATCGATCTGCTGCTACGCGATGTTTATGGGCCTCAGCGGTATATTTCCCAAGGTATCTTGCCCGCATCGCTTGTCTTTAACGCACCGGGGTATCTTCGGGCCGCTCGGACGAACCGACCGACGACCTCACCGATGCTGTATCTGTACGCGGTCCAAGCCTACCGGTCGGCTTCGGGGCAATGGCTTGTTCATGCCGATCGGACCCAGGGTCCCAGCGGTTGCGGTCATGCCATCGAGAACCGGCTGGCGATCTCCCGCATCCATGCGGAGAGTTTTCAGTCGATGCAGGTCTTGCGCATCGCCGACTTTTTTATGAAGCTCAGGGAGGCAATCCAAGAAGCCTCGCCCAGTAAAGACAAAAGCATGCGCACCGCTGTGCTGAGCCCGGGGGTCCAGAGCCCCACGTACTTCGAGGACGCTTATCTGGCTCGCTACCTGGGTTACACCCTGACCCAATCGGCAGATTTGACTGTCCGAGGTGGCAAGGTCTACCTCAAGACGCTCG
>CAILTZ010000116.1 GCA_903837255.1 uncultured Pirellula sp.
CCTTGATCTGGTTATTGAGGCCGGAAATTTCGACGTTTAAGCCCTCCAACTTTTTCGAGAGATCATCCTTCTCGCCAGAAAGTTCGCTGATCCGGGAGTTGCTCTTGGCGATCTCCGCCTCGGCCGCTGCAGCAGCATCTTTGGCCAATTGTTCGGTCTTCGCCAGTTGGAGAGTGGCTGAGTTCCATTTGTTGGAGTAGGAACTGAGTTCGTCGGATTTGCGTGCCAAAGTTGTTTCGAGGTGGGTATTGACCGACTTCAATTCGTTGACCTTGCCCTCGGTGCGGACCACCTCGTTCGATCGGTTGAGAAGCTCCTCGGTCAACTTCTGCCGCTCCTGCTTGGCTTCATCCATTGTCTTCCACAAAAAGCCCGCCAAGCCGAGGGTAACGACCGTCAGCAGCAGGGGTATCAAGGTTTTGGCGTTTATGCGTTTTGTAGGACCTTGAAAGGCTTGCGTTCACTTGGCAAGGTCGAGGCGTGATTGGACTTAATATCCATGGGTCAATCCGATGTTTGCGCGGCGGTCGTCGGGAGGTATCTGCACCCTAGGAAGAGCGAGCCGCTTGCGGTCTGACTAACCGACGCTAGCCTGCATTCATGGAATTTCCGGACCATGTGGGTGTGATGATTCTCGGGGAATGCATGTTGTTCCCCGAGGCCGTGCTCCCCTTGTTCATTTTTGAGCCGCGGTATCGCGCCATGCTGGCGGACTCGTTGGAGACCCACCGGTTGTTTGGTCTGGCCATGCAGAAGCCCGGTTCCAACCGGGAGTCACCCTGTGAAGTCGCCGGGATTGGACTCGTCCGGGCCTCCCAATTAAACGAAAACGGGACTTCCAATCTGGTCCTTCAAGGCATCGCTCGCATCCGACTGGGTAAGGTCGTCCAGCTTAAACCGTACCGTGCTCATGCGTTTGAGGTTATCGAATGTCCTCCTGCCGATCCCGAGACAACCCCCCAACTCATCGACCGGTTGATGGACTTGGTCGACGCACGCCTTCACCACGGAGCCATTAAAATCCCGGTGGCCATGATGAATCTCATTTCCGGCCTCTGTCCGGGACGGGAGTCGTTGACGGTGGCCGACTGTCTCAATGCCCTCCGACAGGTGAATAATCCCAGTCGGCTGGCTGATTTGATCGCGTTGCTGCTTCTGCCGCAGGCGGTTCATCGACAGCTCATTCTGGAAACCGCCTCGGTGGAAGTGCGCCTATCCCTCCTCATCCAGTGGATGACAGGCGAAGTCGCCCGACTTCAGAAAAAATCAGCCTCATGAGCTGGTCTGTCGGCTGGCAAAAGTACAGTCGGGTGCTGGTCATCGGCATTCAGAATACCCTCGTTTATCGAGCCAACTTCCTATTTCGCGCATCCATTTCGTTGGTCCCATTGCTGGGAACCCTTCAGGTTTGGCGGACGATCTACGGAGGCAAAGCCGATGGAGGAACGATCGCCGGCTACACCCTGTCGGGTATGATCAGTTACTACCTGATCGTCAATGTGGTGGATGC
>CAILTZ010000117.1 GCA_903837255.1 uncultured Pirellula sp.
CCAGGATGTGCTAGACGCTACGCTAACGCAAGCCGGCCTTGCGACCCAGACCCGTCGGCCGGAGTTGGTCGCGGCCCAAGCTAGCTTTGGCCCGGAAATATCCAGTATCGAAGAACTTGGCTAAACCCCAGGATTCTGGCGTATACCCCAAATGATCCTCAACCCGCTGGTGTTTCCCGCCAGCGGGGTGTTTTTTTCTGCTACACTAGAGGCTTGTAACGCGCTGTAACATCCTATCCCATGGGGTGGGCACCCGAGCCGGATCGTGAGGCATTTACGCGAGAGCGGAAGCCGAGGTATTGGAGTTTTGTAACCATGTCAAAATTGACCTTGCGGGTCATGCAAGGGGCTGACCGGGGGAAAATCTTCGGCGATCTGACCCCTCCGATTTCGATCGGACGCGAGGATGGCAACACCATCCAACTCAACGACGAGCGGATCAGTCGCTACCATTGCAAGATACTTCTCGATAACCAGCACTTGGTGCTGACCGATCTGGAAAGCACCAATGGTACCAAAGTCAACGGCCAAGAATCCAAATTGAGGATACTGCGCTTCGGTGATTTGATTCTTGTGGGGCGTAGCCTGCTACTTTTTGGAGACCAACAGCAAATTCGCGCTCGCTTGAACGAAACCCACTTGGTCGGCGAAAAGGGAAAACCCGACCCTCAACTCGAGGCGGATTTTGAAATTGATTCGAACCTGATCGTCGAAGCGGCCAAGCAGCCAAGCCTAGATACTCTGCCTCCGATCCCAGGCCGCCTGAGCCCGAGCCAAGCGGCACAACTCGCCGAAGTCCTCGAATACATCCACCTAGGGATCGGAGAGGTGGTCGATGGGGTACAAGCCCACGAGCCGCGAGGCGCAGTCTCGATTTCGCAGGCCAACTGGCAATCGCTATTGCTCGTTTACGCCAATCTTTCCGAAATGATCCGAGCGATCGCAGATCCAGAGTTCAAGTTCCCTGGTTGATTCAAGTCGATCACCAACAAAGGTGGTGTCGAACATCGATTTTGTTCTAGCGCGAACTCACGATGGTTTTTGCCGAACAGCGCCCGACAGTATTGACGCTGTGGACGGTAAGCTTCCCAGGACCCGAGCCAGATTTTGAATCGCTTAGCGATTGGATCGAAACACGCATCTGAGCCAAAGGCTGCGGAGGGGTGTCGCTGTACTGAAGCCCCTGGAAAACCGGTCTCCCAAAGGGGTTGTTGCTTTTCTCCGGCAACCGAGCAACCTCTTTGCCATCACTCTCGATCACAAAATAAGCCACCCCGCTTTCGAGGTCCGCTTCGCATTCCCAACCGATCGTTCCACCTTCAAGCACGGCGTTCGTCGGAGCAGGCGGCAGAGTGTCGTCAGGCACCAACGAATCCTTGCAATATTGCGAATACAGTTTCGCAATCCGTTCATTTGGTAACCACGACCATTTCAATGCATCGGCTGAAGCGTTGCTGGAATCCAAGGCGACATGGGAATCCTCTCCATAGGAGGCCAGCCAAGCTTGGCTGGCACTCATTGGCCGGAGGGCTTGTCCCTGCATTTCAGGCAATCGCTGCGTCAAGCATTCATCTAGCCATGGGATCGCAAGGTACCGTTGATTACCGCATTCGTGACTCGTCAGAGGATCGACAGAGGTTGCGATCAATCCACCCCGAGAACGCAGGTTATTGAAGAATTCCAAGTTTGCTGGCCAAACCGATCCGAACCGTTCATCCTGTACTGTAACCCCCTCCTTGGTCCCTAGGTTGCACATCAATGGGACCGAGAGCACCCCATCGTTGATCGGATAATTCTGAATGTTGCCTTTTGAGGCAACCGGTTCCACCAATGGAACACCGGAGCGAAGCCATGCGGCAACGGTCCTTTGCGGATAGAGTAGGGCCATCCCTCCGCACCAATGTCCACCACCACTGTGACCCCAGAGTGCCCAAGGCAACTTCGGCAGTTCCGGATGCCCTGATTTCTCGCCGAGCATCTCGAGAGCCTTCTGAAACGCCTTGGCAGATCCCTTTCGCGGGTCGCACCACATTTGGCAGTCGGCTTTTTCGGGTTGCTCGTAAGCTGGCGAGAGCAGCGCGCAGCGATGTTTTTTCGCGAGTGCTTGCCATTGAAGATCATAAGCACCCGTCAGTCCGGACTTGCAGGATCCCTCCCCACAACCGTGCTGGTGCACGACGATCCCTCGAAGGCTTTGTACCCCTGATGGAATCCAAATCGTAAAGTTCGCTCCAAAACAAAGTTCGCCAGCCTCTGCGGACGCTTCGATTCGGACTCGGTGATACGGCAAACTCGCTTCAGGGAACACATCGTAGGGGGCCGATTGCCCAAGGATCGCTGAGCTTGTGCAAAGCAACCAAGCAGCAAACGAGAAAGGAAATCCTTGGGTTTTTCGCGAAAGAGCGGCTAAAAAGGTCATTGGTTTTAAGGTCCATAGGGCAGGAAGAATGGTCTGATTTTGCTCACAGGCTACGTCGGCCATTGCAACATGCGTAGAGCGAATTGGTAAATCGCTTCCCGCTGCGCAAACCTTGACTGTCCCGATGATCGAACGTATTGTAGCAGTATAAAGTTTTGAGAGTTTTTGGTTGGCTGGCGTCGGTAGACGGCGAATTGACATGTATGACTACTGAGCTACGCGTTACCGAAATAACCAAGCCGAATAATCTTCTCGGCCTTGGCAGCGACTGGAATCGCCTCTGCAACCTGACACCTACGGCGACTGATCGGCGTTTTGGATCCTGGGATCTGACTTTCCCATGGATGCTCGGATGGCTCAGCGAGGTTGCCGAGGAGCAGCGGGACATTCTGGTGCTTACAGCCACCGTCGGCGAAAGCCTGCTGGGCATTTTGCCCCTGATGATCCACGACGGGGCAGAGGGACGAGAGCTGAGGCTCATTGGGTCCGAAGGTTGCTTTGGGGACTCCAAAGGTATCTTGGGCGCCGGACAGGATCAAGCCAAACTCGGAGAGGCATTCGGCGACTACCTGACCAAGGAATATCTAGGCCAGCTGCACAAGCTGAACTTTCAAAGAGTTTTCGAAAAAAATCTTGGGATAAGAGCCCTTGTAAACAACCTGGTCCACAACTCCGGATGGAGTGCTCGAACCATGGCAGAATCCTCGACCCGCTTTCTCTTTCGTCCAACACTAGGTCCCGATGGTGCGCCGATCTGGTCATTGGCAGTTCGCCGCAAATTGAAGCTCGTCGAGAAGGCATTCGCAAGCGGCTTGTTCGGTTTCTCAGAAGCCTCCGAGGAAACTGACAAGCAGCAGGTCGTCAAGCATGCGATGATGATCAGTGGAATGCACAGGAGCGATGCTCCCGAGTTGAAGCATCGCTTCGGATCGATCCCCATGGCTCAGCGGGTCATGGACTACCGGTTTTCACCTGGAGTCTCCAAACACTTGTCTGAGGTCGGACGCCTCGGGGCTTGCAACCTGCAATGGAAGGGCAAGCCGATCGCAGGAGCATTGTATGTCGATTACGGTCATACTCGGCATGTTTTCTGGATGGCGGTGCGAGTCCATCCAAACCAAGAGCAGTTGGTATTCTGGATGCTCTTTTCAAAGATGGTGCGATCGACACTACGCGATGGAATCGACGAAGTTCAAATCGCCTCTATGCTGGCTTCGTGGACGATCGGGCTCAAGAACGATGCGGCAGCGGTATGTTCGATCGAAGCGACTTCGCCAACCACCCTACGCGACGAATCCTCCGAAATTTCATCTTCCAAAGATACGATCACCACGACCTAACCACTTGCCAGTCGTCAACGCTTCGCCGATATTGCTGGGATTTACGGCATTGCTGCGATTTACGGACAGAAGCGAAAGGTATTGGTATTATGCCAACGATCGGGAGATTCCGATGGGACGATGGCGGGCGGTCAACTTGCGGTTTCGTCGGCTTAACTGGTGACTGCGTGACTCGGTCGATCTCAATAGCAACAGGGATCGCCTATCGGGATGTCTACCAAGTCCTGATGAATCGCTACGGCGATACGCCTCGAAACGGAGTCCCCCGGAGCATCTACGCCCCCTACATCGAGGAGCTCGGTTGGCAGGAGCAGGGGGTTTCCAGTCCTGCGTTGCCAATCGAAGCCTATAACTTCGCACCCGGCATATCCTTGGTGCTGGTCCAAGACCAATATGGTCGGAAAAGTCATCTTTGCACAATCGTCGACGGAGTTCTTCACGATACATGGAACCCTTGCGATGACGAAAGCACTTTTTTTGTTTTCAAATGTTGGCAGCCATCACCGGGCGCTGCATGCAATCACCGATTTTCATCCGGCGACGATGAGGTTCGCCATTCAGGGGATCTGACCCAAGCCGAGTTCGAGAAGATCATCCATCGGCTTCGCGCTATCGACAACACGGCTCGCAATCAAGCCGCTACGGAAGGCGAGCGAGAAAACGCCCTTCGAATGATGCAAAGCTTGATGCTCAGACACAACCTTTCCCGAGCAGATTTGGAGAGCCAAGATGGCGACGACTCAACGAGCTATGCTCGGATCGCTTGCCCAGTCAATGGCTCAAAATCCGTGGCCTGGGAAAAGGAACTCGCCCATTATGTCACACAACATGTTTTTCCCATGACGCAATGGTACGCGGGGAGCAAAGGACATCGCACCCTCTTTTTTTTCTACGGTCCGCACACCGACGTCCAGAACGCCATCCAGCTTTTTCGCGAGTTGCTTCTGACCATCGCTACCGCAGCGAAATTGCTCTATGGAGGATATTCTCGCGGAAGCGGTGCTTCGTATGCCGAAGGCTATGTGAGATCATTACCGAAATCCACAGATTTAAGCGGCGTTGCTTGCGATGATCTCGGTTCCCAAATTACCAGCTCGGAACGATCCCTGATCAAACAGCGATTCATGGTTGTCCACAAGCGATCAACAGATTGGCTAGTCGCAGAATGCGGTGTTCAGTTGGTCTCGACCACACGGCGATTAAGAGATTTTCGCGATCCCGCAGCAGAACTCGTGGGCCGTAAGCACGGGGCGGAACACAAAATCGATCCTCCATCAGCACCTAAACGGTTGAATTAGTGCCAACTCAGCGTGCATCGCCGGTTAGCTGTGCCTTGACTCCCTTCTTGGCCCCGTAGGGCTCCTTGGCCGTATCGGTATCCCCTGCGATTCGCTCTAGGTTTTCCCGAGAGCCCGATGCATCGCTCTTTGCAGGCTCAAAAAGTGGGTGTGCAAAGGTGATTTGCGAGCGAGGATCAACACCATTCGGGGATTCACTCGCCGGAATCTCATCGTTCAAAATCCTTTGGCCCCCAAACCTTCGGCCCGCGAAACGCGGACCGCGATAAATCGACCCTTGCTGGATCGGCCCAATGCCCAGGAACCAAGTATCCTTTGCATTGCTTCCAGATTGAGCGATCCCCGATTGCCATAGGGGCTCTCTGGTCTCGCGATCATAAGCAAACACAGCAATCTTGGACGCAGCGCTTTTGACTTCTTTCTTGGCAACGGAAATTTCCGGGATCGAAGGCAGCATCGGTGCCGCAGCCATGATCGTCGATGTCCCTCCGAAGATGTTGATCGAGGGAATCCCGTACGTGACATTGTGACCGTCTGTTCCCAATGCCCCACACCTGGCTTCACAAATAATATCCGCAGCATCCTTGGTGTCGACGATCTGACAACCGGCTGCCGTCAACTGCTGCCGGATCGAACTGATTACATAATCCGACGTCACTAGATTCGTCTGCATCGGCACCCCTGGGATCGGCTTACCTGCCGAGGCCATGAAGGTTGTATCTAAGTAAACTGTGTAGCCCGTGAGAGGTCGAAAATCAATTTTCGAAATGGTGGAGTCGACAGCATCCGACATGAGCAACTGCTCGGTGGCCGTCACCGACTTGGTAGTACCACACCCTGGAACGGAAACACCGCCAAGCAATAGGAGTACTATCCAGTGCAAACGGAACGCTAACTTCGCTCTCATCGATCCTTCTTTCATCGAATCTGACTGGTCGAATTGGCCTGCTGAGTCCGCTGCGATTCCTGACGCATCGCGTCGATCAACTGCTCGCTCGGTCGATCGATGGTCAGCTGCCGGGTGCTACCCGAGGAATCGGTGAGAAT
Source organism: uncultured Pirellula sp. (assembly GCA_903837255.1). Classification (GTDB taxonomy): domain Bacteria; phylum Planctomycetota; class Planctomycetia; order Pirellulales; family Pirellulaceae; genus JBKCUI01. The sequence continues at coordinate 6,105 of CAILTZ010000117.1, forward strand.
CACAGTCATTGTTGCGGGCAACGTCGGTCGCTGTGGCGAGGGTGCAACCTGCGAGGCACTCGAACCTAAAACTGCATCGGACCGAACTCCGGATTTTTTCCGCTGCCCATCGCTTAAACCCAACTTATCAATCTGGGAATGAACGACTTGCGTGCCGCAATAAAGGCCTTCGTTGAGTTCAG
>CAILTZ010000118.1 GCA_903837255.1 uncultured Pirellula sp.
GGCACCGAAGTGCGACGGGTCAAGCTGCCGGAGGGATCATCTACTGTGCACGCCGCAGCGATGTGGACCAACTCGCGGTGGTCTTGGGCGATTGCGGTTACTCGGTGGCAGCTTACCATGCTGGCCTTTCTCACCAAGAGCGTCAGCAAGCGCAAGAGGCATTTGTCAATGAGAAGGTCCAAGTCGTTGTGGCGACGGTCGCATTCGGGATGGGGATTGACCGATCGAATGTGCGATTTGTGATTCATGCCTCGGTTCCCAAATCGATGGAGCACTATCAGCAGGAAACCGGACGTGCGGGCCGCGATGGTCTAAACGCTGAATGCGTGCTGCTGTTTTCGATGCGGGATGTAATATCGATGAGAAAACTCTTGAGCAATTCATCGAATGAGAACAATGCACCCAAGGCTTGGCTCGAATCCCAATTGCAGCAACTCGATGAGATCGTGTCATTTTGCAAGCTCCCGGTCTGCCGACATCGAAAGATCGTCGAGTACTTTGGCCAACACTACTCGACGGAAAACTGCGGAGCTTGCGACGTGTGTCTCGGAGACATCGATGTGATCAAGGACAGCAAAGTCATCGCACAGAAGATCCTCTCGTGTGTCCATCGTATGGGAGAGCGATTTGGTACCAATGCCATCGTCGATGTTCTCTTAGGTTCCAACAGTCGAGACATCCAGCGTCGAGGGCACGAGTCGCTGAGCACTTTTGGAATCCTCAAAGATCACACCCGAAGTGAGCTTCGGGATTGGATCGATCAGATGATCCACGCGAAACTTCTCAAGATCACGATGGATGGCAATTACTCACTGCTCAAACTCGGTCCCGAGGCAAAATCCGTTCTGTTTGGCAATCACGCCCCGGTACTGGTCCGAACAGTTGCCGCTAGCGTAAAAGACACAACGAAGTCCTTGGCTCGCTTTGCCTACGATGAGACCTTGCTCGAACGGCTTTTGGAGTGGCGACAAGAAGCGGCTGATCGGGAAAAAATCGCTCCCTACTTGCTCATGTCCGATGGAGTGCTGGCAGAGCTTGCCGCCCGAAGGCCTTCGAAAATCGATCGCCTTACGGCGGTGACTGGTTTGGGTGCCAAGCAGATTGCGCAACATGGTGAATCGATCGTCGGTATGATCGAATCGTACTGTTCGTTCAAAGCCGTACCCATGGATCAACCACTTCGGTTTCCTTCGAGCCCACTTCGCGACTCCTATGGGGTTCGGTTCAAGCAGCGCAGATCTCTGCAGCAGGTTGCGACGGAACTGAATGTCACGGAATCGACGGTGACTAAGTACTTGGTCGAATACATCCTCGACGGATCGATTCAGGACGTTTCACCTTGGATCAGCGAACGGGAACTCCAGCAGGTCTTTCAAGCCGCCGAACGGTGTGGCACTGGACAGCTGACCCCGATTTACGAGGCATGTGATTCGCAGGTTTCCTACAACAAAATCAGAATCGCGCTGGCCTTCCGTCCAGTGTGTGTCTGATGAGATCTATTAAAAGGATCTACGGGATGCGGAACTCTTGGAGTTTCCCGGCGATTTCGAAAGCGATCTCGAGAGCTTGTTCGTAGTTTAAACGAGGATCGACCTGGGTTTGATAGGCCGTACCCAGGTCGAATTCGGTAAGCCCTCGGGAGCCGCCGACACATTCGGTGACGTTTTCGCCGGTGAGTTCCAAGTGGGCTCCGCCTAAACTCGATCCGCAAGCGTGATGGATGCCAAACGACAAGCGAAGTTCGTCGACAATGTCATCGAAGCGACGGGTTTTGCGACCGTGCTGAGTGGCAATGGTATTTCCATGCATGGGGTCGCAAACCCAGAGGACCTGTCGCTGAGCCTTACCGATCGCCTCGATGATCGGTGGCAATTTCGTTTCGATTCGTTGTCTGCCCATTCGATGAATGAGAGTCAAACGTCCCGGTTCATTCTCTGGGTTCAAGTGCTTCGCCAAATCGACGACCTCTTCGGGTGAGGCGCTCGGGCCGATCTTGACCCCGATGGGATTTCGAATGCCACGGAAGTACTCGACGTGGGCACCTTGGAGCAAACGGGTCCTTTCGCCGATCCACGGCATATGGGTCCCCATGTTGTAATACCCTACACCTCGGACGCTCGCGCGGGTCAGAGCCGCTTCGTAGGGGAGCAATAGAGCTTCGTGAGAGGTGAAAAAATCGACTCGTTTGAGTTCGTTGACCGTGCTGCCGCCGAGGATCGTTTCCATGAACCGGAGCGCCGAGCCCAGCGAGCTGACCAGCTCGCGATACCTCTTTGCCACGTCCCCTTTGACTTCGTTGACAAACAGCAGGTTCCAGTTTTCGGGATGGTGCAGATCAGCAAAACCACCTTCGCTCAAGGCTCGAATGAAGTTCAGCGTAGCTGCTGAACGTTCATAGCCGCGGACTAGGCGTATGGGATCTGGCTTGCGAGACACAGGATCAAATTCATAGCCGTTGACGATGTCGCCTCGGTAGCAAGGGAGGTTTATTCCATCGATTGTTTCGGAGTCGTTCGAACGAGGTTTGGCATATTGTCCTGCGATTCTTCCTACGCGAACGATCTGCTTGCGGGACGCAAAAACGATCACTAGGCTCATTTGCAGGAGAAGTTTGAGTTTGCTTGCGATCTGCTCGGTTTGGCACTCCTCGAACGATTCGGCGCAGTCGCCGCCTTGGAGAAGCCAAGCCTCTCCTCGCTGGGCGGCAGCGAGGCTGTTCTTCAAGTGATCGATTTCCCAGCTGGTCACCAGAGGAGGTAGTTTTTGAAGTTGTTCGACGGCCCGTTTGAGTTCCTGGTTGTCTGGGTATTGGGGTTGTTGAGCTGCAGGAAATTTCGTCCAGGAATCGGGAGTCCACGTGTCGTTCATAGAACCTAAGATAAGCAAGGGGAAAGGTGACTTAGTATCCGCCTGGGGTTGAAAAATCGTTGGCCCCTGGGGAAAAGTCGTTGTGGAATTCAGCCGCTTTGTTAAGGAACCTGGTGAAGTTCTTTTCCCAAACAAGCTCGACGTCACCGATTGGGCC
>CAILTZ010000119.1 GCA_903837255.1 uncultured Pirellula sp.
ACCGTCGGTTTCGCGGCTCTTTTCTCGCCACTCTTTGGTGATCAGCTCTTTTTTGCGCCGAAGCTTATCGGCTTGGTCACGAAGCGCCGCGGCCTTCTCGAAGTCTTGGTTGGCAACAGCTTCTTCTTTTTCTTTGTTGAGCCGTTCGACATCCTCGTCGATGTCTTTCAGATCCGGTGGCTTGGTCATCGTTCGCAGACGTACCCTTGCTCCGGCTTCGTCGATGACATCGATGGCTTTATCTGGCAAGCATCTTGCTGTGATGTATCGCTCGCTCATTTCGACGGCAGCGGAGATTGCATCATCGGTGATTTGAACTCGGTGATGCTCTTCGTAGCGTTCCTTGAGCCCCTTGAGGATCTGGATCGTCTCGTCCTTGGAGGTCGGTTCAACGATGATCTCTTGGAAGCGTCGGGCAAGAGCATTGTCTTTTTCGATGTACTTGCGGTACTCGTCGAGGGTTGTCGCGCCGATGCACTGGATTTCTCCACGTGCCAAAGCGGGTTTGAGCACATTGGCCGCATCGATTGCACCTTCGGCCCCCCCAGCGCCGACCAGAGTGTGCAACTCATCGATAAATAGAATCGTGTTGCGAGCTCGACGAACTTCGTTCATCACCGCTTTGATCCGCTCTTCGAACTGACCTCGATACTTGGTTCCCGCGACCATCATGGCTAGATCCAAAACGACGATTCGTTTTTCCGCCAAGATTTCCGGGACTTCGCCGTTGACGACTCGCTGTGCGAATCCCTCAACGATAGCGGTCTTTCCAACACCTGCTTCACCGAGCAGGACCGGATTGTTCTTGGTCCGTCGACAAAGGACTTGAGTTGCACGTTCGATTTCACGCTCGCGACCGATCACCGGATCGAGCTTTCCTTGCCGTGCCAACTCGGTCAGGTCTCGTCCAAAGCTGTCCAAGGCCGGGGTCTTGCTTTTTCCACCCTTGCTCGATGTGCTCGGTTCGCTTGAGCCCGATGAAGCTCCCTCGAGTCGACGTGGCTCTCCGTCGCTTGAATCGATGCCGTGACCCAAAAGACTCAGCACCTCCTCCCGAACATCTTCGAGCTTCATGCCCAGGTTCATCAGGACTTGTGCCGCTACTCCGTCTTGCTCGCGAAGCAGCCCGAGCAGGATGTGTTCGGTCCCAACGTAATTGTGATTTAGGTTTCTTGCCTCTTCCATCGAGTATTCGATGACCTTTTTGGCCCGTGGGGTGTGAGGCAGCTTCCCAATCGTGACCATCTCCGGACCGCTCTGCACGAGCTTCTCGACCTCCAGCCGAATCTTCCTCAGATCGATATCCAGATTCCTCAATACATTGGCAGCAACGCCACTCCCCTCCTTGACTAGCCCCAGGAGAATATGCTCAGTGCCGATGTATTCGTGGTTGAAACGCTGAGCCTCTTGGTTCGCCAGCTGCATTACCTTGCGGGCACGGTCAGTAAATCGTTCGAACATGACTATCCTTCCTTTTGGGTTGGCGGACAAACATCGGTCCACCCTCGATTTTTTTCGGCTCGTTTCGCCTGCGAATGCTCGCGAAGTTTCGCCTCGAACCAACGACGCATTTCGGCAGTGCCAAGTTCCCCTGCTGGGGACGATTTGGCGAAATGAGCAAAAGCTGTACCGAAAAGATCCTGGGCCGCTCAAAACGACCTTCGAGAAATTATAGGGTTTTAGCCGAGATAGCAAACCGGAGATTGGGACCGCTTCAAATACTTTCGATCCGTTTGTTTCGCCTGGACTCTTTGATTTTCCTGTGTTCCTGGGAAAT
>CAILTZ010000120.1 GCA_903837255.1 uncultured Pirellula sp.
GATTTAGTTCGATCGATTCGGAGGCGTGCTTAATAGATCGTCTTAGCAGTCTGAAGTCAACTGTCCAGCCCGTCAAGTCCCCATTGCTCTTCCCGCCACGCGTCGGGAAGAGCAATGGGGTCAACGGGTCCCAAGTTTCTTTTGTAAGGTTTTCTGTTTCTCAGCCAGGAGTCATGGCCCCACCGACGTGAAGCCGGGTGGCGGCCTCCCTTGCGTGTGAACAGCTGTGGTTCATTAACACCTACACGGCTGTGGAGCTATCTAGAGCGACTGCAAGTACGCCATCAAGTCGGCGAGGTTTTCGATGGTCTTGTCCTCGAGCAACCCCTTGGGCATGAGCGACTCGGTCGAAAAACCTTTCTGCTTGATGGAATCTGCGTTGATGCGGAGCACGTTTCCGTCGGCTGCCTGCAAAGTCACTCCATCCGAAGCTTGATACACGACCAAACCGGTGAGAATCTCGTCGTCGACGGTTAACACATGCATCGATCGGTAACGATCCGAAACATCCCGGCTGGGCTCATAGATCGATCGCAAGAGGTCCAACGTCGCAAACCGCTTAGAGACTCCCGTGAGTGCGGGCCCGAGTGCCGTCTGACCACCGTGGCACTGTCCGCACTTGGCTTGATACAAAGCCTTCCCTCGCTGCTGGTCGCCATCGATTCCCTTCAATGCATCGGCGAGTGTTTCCAAGTCGACTTTGGCGTTGGGTAAGACCAGATCCGCTTGCTGAGCTTCGGGAAGCTCCTTGGTATAGTACGACTCCCAATCCTTCCAAATTTCCGATCCAGGAGGCTCTGGCTTTTGCAGTTCCTTAGCCGCCAGTCTAGCCCTCTGCAGGACCGAGCTTTTTGGGAGAGCGACGTTCGAATTCAAAGCCGCCGAAACGAGCTTGGCCATGACAGGGAATTCCCGGGCGGCTTGCATTGGCGAGATCTTTTCCAGTGCCCGCCAAGCGCTAGCCCAGCTCGATCGATCCGAGGACTCCAGCGCATCGATATACAGATCGTATTCGGATTCCGCCGGCTCATTGGCGAGCAATTCCAAACAGACTGGCCTCAAGGCTTGGACATCGCAAGCTTTTCGGAACGACTCTCGTAGTGGTGGATCGATGTTACCGGCAATGGCAAACTTGATCACCGGTACCTCCCAACGCTCTGCGGGCAGACTCAGCAAATCTCGCCGAACTCGCTGCTTGATCAAATTCTGAATTTCGTCAGAAAAGGCGCTTACTACAACCAAATCGTCGCCGATAAGCGGTTCGCTTAACGCGGCATACGCGGCTCCCAAGCCACTATCTTTTTTGCTCAACGCACCGATGAGCTGCTTGAGCCTCGCTGGCCATTGGTTGTCGGTATAGAGTCCGCGAGCTCTGACTTTTCGGACAATCTGAGAGAGGGTCGAGGCGGTCTTGAGCGTTCGCTCTTCGGTTCGCTTGGAGCCGCACTGAGCAAGACTGCAAAGGGTATGGATATCGGAGGTCGGATGGCTTTTCTCATCGATCTGCTGAAACAGATACTCGACGATTTTCGGATCGCTAGGTTCGAGCATTCCAATCGTGCGAATCGCTTCGGCCTGCAAGGCGACTTGGCCACTGTTTTGTGCTTGCTGGGCAAAATACAGGGCCCAATTGGCCCAGCTATTGCGTACCGACTCGCTCATTCGCGATGTATACAAACCTCGAACCCCGTCGAGCGCATCGGCAGGTACATCCGATTGCAGTGGCAGGCTGCCTCGGCGATCTCCTAAGGCCGCTTGCATCGTATGAAGGCACTCCATCTGATCGCGCGGTGTCATGCTCGAGCGGTTTGCGGTCATCCAAGCACCTAGTGTTTCCAAAGCAGCGGCATCCAATCCGTTTTTCGGTGCCCCGAATAATAGTTTTGACTCAAGCAGATCGATCTTATTGCCGAGCTCTTTGCCCGATACAGGTTGATTGGTTCGATTCAAAGCCCATAACCAACTGCGCCTGAGGGTGTTTCCGGAGAGATCATCGGGCACCTCGAAACGGGACCAAGCGTTCATTGGCCAGCGCCGCAGCCCTATCGCCTCGAGCCGATGGCGCAGCTCCGTATTCCCAAAGACTGGCTCCCAAGCCGTTGCTTGGTCGACCCCATCGATCGCCGAAACAGAGGGTAGATTCGCCAAATCCCGTATCAGACGCTGCTCGTCAGCCGCATTCATCGGCCCGCGTCCTATCAACCACCAAGCGGCGCTGCGAGAGGCAGGCGAATCGGACTTGGCGGCTTTGATCAACCCATCATTCGTTAGCTTCACTCCCAAACGTGTCAAAAGCTGCGAAGCCCGCTGCTTGTAGTGCGCAACTTGACCCGGACTGATCGGCTCGGTTTGGCTCCCGAGCTTAAGCTCACCGGTGACCAACCGACCCAGCGAATCGATCGCTTGTGGGCTAGCCAGCGGCTTCCAACGATTCTCAGACCACGACTCCCAAGGACAAGGAGCATCCAGAAGCCCCAAAAGAGACTCGGCACCCGGAACGCTGGCAAGCGATAAATGGGAACTCTGTGCGGTTGCATCGCCAATCGCGTCGATACGATAAATCGCTCCAGTGGTACCGCGGCCACCGACACTCACTAGCAAGCCACCGCTGGGGGTCACGCAGATGTCCGTCGGAGCAAACCCGATACTCCCCGACGGCTGCATGAAGATCTCCGAAGGAATCTTGCTCGGGGTTTGCTGCTCGATGGGCAGATTTCCTGAAGGATATACCGCTAGCACGCGGCCAAAGGTCCAATCCAGCACGAAGACGGCTCCATGGTACTTCGATGGAAAAACATGATGTTCGTAGACCGCAACACCCGTCGGAGATCCACGACCGAGTCGAGCCAAAGTCGTGGGCATCGTCACGCGGTAGTCATCGTCCTTCCAAGCCGACCCACACCAACCCGCATCGCTACCCGGGCCCAGTGCAAGCACTCGCGTCGGTCGATACCACGGCAGTGTGGCTTCTCGCTCGTCGTCGGAATCGTAAGTGACGACTTGGCCATCGGGAAGAAAGTCAAAGTCGTAGCAGTTGCGTAGCCCGTGAGCCCAAACGCCACGCTTGGAAAAATCGGGGCTGATGCGCCACAGCGTCCCGGCGCGTGGGCGCTGCCCGGATCCAGCCGATACCGGGGCTTGTGGATCGGAATTGATTTTTGAAATCGCCCCTGCGTAGTTGCCGACCATCAAGTACCAATAACCGTCCGGTCCGCGCCGAATGGCATGCGCGTCGTGCTCGCCACCAGTGGGTAGCTCCAAAACTCGCGTCGGGGCTTGATCTGCAACGGAATCCGAGTTGGTATCCTGCGATTTCCAAAGACCACCGTCGGAGACGTAATAAAGCGTGTTGTTTTCGAACCACAGCCCCTGCGCACCGGCCTTGATCGATTTGGTCCACTCGATGGCTCGATCGTAGGTCCCGTCACCGTCCTGATCGATCAGAGTGCGAAGATAACCTGGCCCGGAAATCACCGGGCGACCTTGGCCATCGAGGGTCATGCAAAAACAGTCGTGCGCCAGGGTGTCATCCGCAGCGCGAACGACCCGAAAACCGTCAGGAACCGAAAAAGGCAATTCCACACTCGGGGTTGTCTGTGCGACCGACACATTGGCCAAGCACAGAGGTATCCACAACCGAGTTATCCACAACCTGACAGGATTTAACAGATTTCCGACAACATCCGACAAGGAACCTACAGAGTGATGACAGGTTTTCCACAGATTTTTCAACAGATCGAAGGCGCAAGTTCTCATGGTGGTAATCGACGTTTGGGGCAGATCAGAAGGATCCAAGATCGGACTTTAATCGTATACGATTCCTATCGTTGTGTTAGACCGGGTGAATCGAAAGATCATCAAAAAAGTCGCAAACAACCCGACCACTTTAAGGATGGTTGATACCCCTAGCCTGCGGTAGGCCGTATATTAAACGGTGGTTTTTTCGATTCCTTCTTGAACAAATCGCATTTCCTCCCATGCATCGCACCCTTTCTCTGCTGCTGCTGATTCCCTTTTGGATCGCGTCCTCGGGAGCTGCCCAAGCTCAATTTACAACCGTCCAGCAGTCGGACCGGATCGACGTGATGCGGGATGGGCAATTGGTTACCAGCTACCTGTTCCAATCCGGGACCAAACCTGTGCTTTGGCCGATCCATGGTCCAGATGGGCACAAAATGACCCGCTCGTATCCCATGGATGCCACGGTCCCGAACGAAGCCCACGACCACCCCCACCACCGAGGACTGTGGATGACCTTTGGCGAAGTCGACAACGTCGATTGGTGGGCCGAAGGCAAAGGGATCGTCGCCCACCAAAAGGTTCTCTCGTGCGATTCCCAAGGGGCCGCCGTCAGTTGGGTGGCCGAACACCTATGGCAAAAACCTGCCAACGCCGGTGCGGCTCTCAAGGAGACCTGTCGCTACACGGTCAGCGGCAATTCCGACCAGACGATCATCGATTGCGAATACGTCTGGAAGGGAGCCGATCCAAACGCCAAAGTTCACTTCGGAGATACAAAAGAGGGAATGTTTGCCATCCGGGTCCCCGAAACGATGCGAGGAGACAAACCCAGCGGGGAGATCCTCAACAGTGTCGGCGACAAACAAGGGGACGCCTGGGGCAAATCGGCCAAGTGGGTCGATTACTCCGGACCTGTCCCAACCGGAGGAGACAAGCTTTACGGAATCGCCATCTTGGTTCATCCAAAGAGCTTCCATGCCGATGGCTTGTGGCACGTTCGAACTTACGGGCTATTCGCTCACAATGCGTTTGGTATCAAGGACTTCATCGGCAATCGCACCAAGACCAAGTCCGGGGAGCTTGAGCCACCCTACAGTGCCGGCGGCTACTATCTTGAGCCTGGCCAATCGTTGCACTTCATGTACCGTGTGGTCTTCCATCGCCATCGTTGGGACCTCAAAACCGGCGATGAGCAATGGAAAGC
>CAILTZ010000121.1 GCA_903837255.1 uncultured Pirellula sp.
CCCAAGGATCTGCTCGAGCATGTCGAAGACGTGCTTCTGAACCGTCGCCCGGATTCCACCGAAAGACTCCTGACGCTCGCCGAGACCTTCAAAGGTTCAGGCACCAAGAAGGCCTCTGGAGAGAACCTCGAATGGCGTGAAAATCCGGTCTACGATCGGCTCAAGTACGCCTTGATCCATGGGATCGACAAGTACATCGAAGCCGATACCGAGGAGGCTCGCTCCGGATGCACGCGATGCCTGGAGGTGATCGAAGGTCCATTGATGTCTGCGATGAGTGTCGTCGGTGACTTGTTCGGCGCCGGCAAAATGTTCTTGCCCCAAGTCGTCAAAAGCGCTCGCGTGATGAAGAAGGCCGTCAACTACTTGCAGCCTTTCATGGAAAAGGAAAAGCAAGACGCTGGGCTTGAAGGCCAATCCTTCCGAGGTAAGGTCTTGATGGCAACGGTCAAAGGGGATGTTCACGACATTGGCAAGAACATTGTCGGGGTCGTGCTGGGTTGCAACAACTACCAAGTGATCGATCTGGGAGTTATGTGCCCGTGTGAAAAGATCCTCGAGGAAGCCGTCAAGCACGGCGTCGATGTGATTGGACTATCGGGATTGATCACCCCGAGCTTGGATGAGATGACCCACGTTGCCAAGGAGATGCAGCGACTGGGTATGAAGATGCCCCTGCTCATCGGCGGGGCAACTACGTCGGCCAAGCATACTGCGGTGAGGATCGCCCCGCATTACAATGAATCCACGGTGCACGTGACCGACGCTTCCCGATGCGTCGGAGTCGTCGAATCGCTATGTAGCAAGGAGCTCAAGCCCAAGTACGTTCAGGACAATATCAAGCTACAAGAGGAATTGCGAGCCGGTTACGAAGCCCGTCAGGTGAAACTCGCCCCTTACAAAGAGGCTTGCGCCAAGGCGTTTGCGACCGACTGGTCGAGTGTTCAAATCGACACGCCGAGTTTCCTTGGGAGGAAGGTCCTCAAGAACTACTCGATTGAAAAGATCGCCAAATACATCGATTGGTCTCCGTTCTTCATGGCCTGGGAGCTCAAGGGCAAGTACCCGAAGATCTTCCAAGATCCCTATGTGGGGAATGAGGCTAAGAAGCTTTTCGATGACGCAAGCAAAATGCTCTTTGATTGCATCGCAACCGATGCGCTCAAAGCCCACGCCGTGTATGGATTCTGGCCAGCGGCATCCCAAGGGGACGACGTTATTTTGTACACCGACGAAAGCCGCTCGCAGGAGCTCGTCAAGTTCCACTTCCTGCGGCAACAGTGGGAACGCAAAGGGCAAAGCGACTACCGAAGCCTCGCCGATTACATCGCACCGATAGACTCTGGACGCAAAGATTATCTAGGTGCATTCGTGGTCTCTACAGGGCATGGTGCTGATGAACTGGCCAAAGAGTACGAGAGCAAGCATGACGATTACTCGGCCATTATGGTCAAGGCGATCGCCGACCGGCTCGCAGAGGCTTTTGCAGAGTTGCTCCATGAGCAAGCCCGCATGGACTGGGGGTATGGAATTCAGGAGCAGCTTGGTACTGAACAACTGATCAACGAGGAGTACCGAGGTATCCGGCCCGCGCCAGGCTATCCTGCTTGCCCAGACCATACCGAAAAGCGAATCCTATTTGACTTGCTCGATGCTCCCGGACAAATCGATGTCTCGTTGACCGAGTCGTGCGCGATGTGGCCGGCGGCGAGTGTCAGTGGGTTTTACTTTGGACATCCCCAAGCCCGCTATTTCGCGGTGGATCGGATTACAATAGATCAGGTCGAATCCTATGCGAAGCGCAAGGGGATGCCGATCCGTGATATCGAGAGATGGTTGTCTCCCAACTTGGGTTACGAACCGAGTTAACTAACTTCGTTCTGGCGTTTTGTTTCTGGAGTGATCCATGACATTCCTGGCAATCGCGATGCTGCTCTTTATAGCTGCGTTGGTGGTGTTTGCTGTCGACTTGATGATCCCCACCGGAGGGGTTCTCGTTGCCGTTACGGGGCTCCTGGGGTTGGGAGCGATCTATTTTGCGTTTCGGCATTCACCCACGAGTGGTTGGTGGATGTTGGTTGCCGCCTTGGGGATGATCCCAGTGATGGTCTTGGCACTTCTTTACCTATGGCCCAAGACCCCGTTTGGCAAGATGCTTATCTCGACTCCAGATCGAGCCAAGGAGTACGTATGGTCGGATGCAGCAGAGGCAGATGATCCCAAGGCGCTTATCGGCAAGATCGGTAAGGCGCAGACAGAGTTTCTGCCCCATGGTACGGTATCGATCGATGGTCGGGAATTCGAGGCCGTCAGCGAAGGCGGCCC
>CAILTZ010000122.1 GCA_903837255.1 uncultured Pirellula sp.
CCAGTTCGATGCCTCGTCGTTCCCAAGTCTGTTTGAGTTTTTCCAGATACTCTCTCATCTGTGGGCTTCGATTTCCATCGATGACACGAACCGTCTGATCGCTTCGGGCATCGGGGGGGGCTTCGCCGAGCTTGAGCAGCAGCTTCCGGATTTCCTCGGACTCAAACTCGTTGGCCCAGAGGATCAGTTGATTGCTACTGGAATTGACCCCGATGCGCAAAGAGTCCTTGGACTTTTCCTCTTTATTTCGCTGCGAGTAGTAATCGAAGAAAGAGTTCCGCCTGGAATCTTCCTTTTTGTCTTGGTCGGTCCCCATGAGCGAGCGGATGGTTCCGGCGACCTCTTCGGCCCTAAGTCGTCGCAGCGTGATGACTTCGGCCTGTCTGGCCGAGCCATCGAGTTTCTTGAGCGTTTCCTGGATGGTCAGATGATCGGCAAGGGAGGCATAAGCGATCATCGATTTGTTTTTGTCGTCGGATTCCAAGCGAGTGGTCGGCTCTAGGACGTTCAGAGCGATCAGCGAGCTGACGAACTGCTTGGGCTCAAGGCTCGTCAGGCGATAGACCTTCATGCGTGTCGTGAGAGCTTGGTACTCTTCGTTCGGACTGGCAACATCAACGCGGGTGATGAAGGCGGCGATGATGGCCATTTTATCGGGGGGAGCGTTGACGATGATGCTGTTTCGCCTGGCGTTGGCGATCAAGTAAACTTCGCTTCGAGTTTGGGTAGGCGGCTTGGGAGCTTGACGTCCTTGTTGGGCGGCGAGCTGCTGCTGGATCATCATCTGCTGTTGGGCTTCCATCTCCTCGGGGCTCATGCGACCTGGTTGTGAAGTGGCCCCTTTGGAAGGTTCTAGCTTGAGGAATTGCGACAATTGTTCGCGAACCTCGGTTGCTCGGACGTGTTGCAATTCAAACTCGCGGGCCAGATTATTGAGGACCGTATCGGATTGCTCCTGGCTCAGGATGCGATGGATCTCTGCGAGGTTCGAGGCGGTGTCCATGGCTTCGAGCCGGTTGGTTTTGCTCAAGGCTCGGATGGTTCCGTTGGGGCTGATCAGGAGTTTGAGCTCCTCGATGAGTTCTTTGGCGATCAGGGAATCGAGTTTATAAGTTGTCCGGACAAAGCGATTCGCAGGAAGCGATTCGAGCTCTTCGGGATCGACGCGTGGGACCAGCGAGCCGTTGATCTCCTTGGTCTTGACCACCTGCAGCACGCCGGGGAATTCCAGCATCGTAAAGCCGCGAGACAGCAGGTGTCGATTGAGCATGTCGCGGGTATCGACCAGCGACATTTTTCCAGGGGTTGCGATGCTGAGCAAATCCGCCGGGAGTTCTTGCCAATCGAGGGCCAAGCCCGAGACATCGGCGAGCCATTGCAGGACATCCGGCCACGCTTGGTCGCGGTACTGGAACTGCAACATCCCCTGTTCGTCGGGCTTGATATCAAAGGCCCGGGGAGTGGGAGCCTCTTTGGGTTCCTTGGGACGTTTGATCGTCTGAGCTTCTTTGTCGGCGGGGTTGCCGGCCCCCTTGCCCGGGGCGGCGTTAGGTTTGGGCGCGTTGGGATCGCCCGGTGAACCTTGACCTTGCTGTTCGGCTTGGGCTTGCTGTGCGGCCTGCTGCTCATTGGGATCTTGGCTGTAGGCTCTCCCGCATGTGAGGCTTATCGCAGTGAACAGGACAATCAGGCGAGGTATATTTTTCATAATCATTTGAACGAATCTATAAACTTCGAGAGGATTCATGATCGGCTCAGCTCCCCTAAGCTTTCGAGGGGAACCGCAGTTGGACTGTGGGTAGGACCGAGGTGTCGCGGAGGATCCACCAAGCCACGATCGCCAGGGCGATGGCTAGCAGCACGGTTTGCAGGATCAGTCCACTAGCGTTGTTGGCAGAGGAGTCGTTGGGCG
>CAILTZ010000123.1 GCA_903837255.1 uncultured Pirellula sp.
CTCGGCGGATTGTCCAGCAAAAAGTCGCGAGGACCGCGAGTGGTGTAGTAGGGATAAGCGACCGTCGGACCAGCCACTCCCGAACCAACTTGGTCGTCGGCACGGTACTGGGCATGCGTCATGCCCGGGTTGCCGGCCCCATGAAGTCCGCCGCCGGCTCCATGAAGTCCGCCGCCATGGAGCAGTTGGCCCTTACGAGTGCCGTCAAGGCAGTATGCACCCGAGTGCGACAAATGAGCACCGTAGTCAGTGCCTCCTCGCTGCCAGCCGATTCGGCATGGGCGGCATCCAATCGGGCCGTTGCATGTATTGCACGCGTTGTGATGCCCCCATCCGTGTCCACCATGCAAACCGACGCATCCGGTCGAGCCGACGATGCTCAAGGCTAACAGAGCGAGTGAAAAAAGTCCGCGTTTCATATTGTGACCCTTGTATTGTTCCGCCCATCCAACCGAGTTGGATTTCTCCTGGCATCTCTTACATTCGACTGGACCGTCACCAAGAATCCAATCGCTCCAACCGGCACTGCAGAGTCCACGCAGCTTACCGGGTTGAAATGCTAGCAACGGATCAACTAGCGTCGCCGTGAGCGAGCTCGCAGAGGGTCGGACTGCGATCCAATCTCAGCAAAGAACGAATCGGCACTGAGCGAATCGACGCTAGGGGCAAGCAACCGGCCCGATTCGCCTTCGCCCACGGCCCCTGAACCTGTACCGTTTAGCCGATTGATCGTCTCAAGAACGTCCAGTGGCGTGAGCCTACCATCGCCATCGACATCAACATCCGGCAACCCCAGCGTATCACCACTCCGTGGCGATGGGAGATTGCCAATCGGGTTGGCATTGATCGCATCGATGAGCAAGAGCACATCCAGCGGAGTAATCGTTCCACTGCGGTCTACGTCCCAACGAAGCGGCGTGTTTTGCCAAGGAGCATTGTTGGGGATTCGCTCAAGAACGACACTCATACGAAGGAACGAACCACCGGAGATATCGTTTGCCAGGAGCGGCACGCTGGTAAAGATCGGATCGGTGGTCTTGAAATACTCCTGGGACTTAAAGACCAATTTGCCAGCCACCACATCGAAGCGAGGATCGAGGGAAGTGAACGCGTACGTCGTAGGCCCATCGGGATCTTCGACTAGGATTCTACCTAGATCCAGGCCAGTGATATTTGTGGGAACAAGACTCTTTTCAACAGTGATTGACGACGGCGGTTCATTGACGTTGAGGACATCGATACGAATCAAGCGTTGGCTCGACAAGCTCGGGTTGCCGGTGTCGGATGCAATGACACTCACCGATTCGCTTCGACTGCGTTCAAAGTCCAACACACCTGCCTTGGCAACGCTCAGCTCGCCACTGGTGGGGTTGATACTAAAGCGAGTTTCAGTGGGTAGGAGCGAATAGACAATCGCGGGCCGGTCGGTCGGTTGCCGATCAGCATCGGTTGCTATGATCCGTCCGAAGGGAACACCCACGGGTACAGTTTCGGCTGCCGATACAGAGCTCGTTGAAATCACAGGTGCAAACTCATTGACATCGAGCACTTGGACTTCGGCAGAGGTCCAAGTCGACAACGACGGGACGCCATCGTCGTAGGCCTCGACAAAGAAGCGATAAGAGAGGACCGACTCATAGTCGAGGGTAACCCCTGGCTTGACCGTCAGGATTCCAGTATCTGCGTTGAGCAGGAACTCAGATGGGGCAGCGCCAAAGAATCGGTAACGGACTCTGTTGGCGGTATCAGCGTCGGTGGCAAGAACTCGGCCGACGATCGCTCCGCTGGCATTGTTCTCGGGAATACTCATCGAGATCGGTTCAAGGGCCGGGGAGAACTCATTGACATCGGCGACTTGGATCGAAACAATCTTCTCGAAAAATAGCGGCGGACTACCGTTGTCCGTCGCACGGACTTGCACGTTGACGCTTCGGGCAGCTTCGAAATCAAAACTTGTCTTGGGTGCTAAAAACAGCAAGTCCCCTTGGATCACAAACCTCGGATCCGACGTGCTCCAAGTGATCGAGTCGTTTGGATCTGGATCGACAGCGATCA
>CAILTZ010000124.1 GCA_903837255.1 uncultured Pirellula sp.
CTTCGGCCTTCTCCATTTCTCCCTTCACGGCATACAGCCGGTCGGCACTCATCGTCTCTTGCGCGAGTGCGTTTCGGTTGAGAAGGGATTTCAAATGGTTGTGATCGAGAGCTTGGTCGATCTTGCGCGAGAGTCGAGACCGCACTTCGGGTTGATCGCCGTAGCGAATGGCTTGAATCAGCAAATCCTTCAAGCTGGTTTCTTCAAAGACCTCGCCCAGAATGTCGAACACACGACCTTTCAATGCGTCGCTTTCGACTTCCAATTTTTCCAGCAGCCGATGGTAAACGTCGCCTTCGCGTGTCTCTTTCGCCACGAGGTTCCAAAGATGGCAAACCTCGACTTGTCCGATACGGTGAATACGACCGAATCGTTGTTCCAGCCGATTGGGGTTCCACGGGAGATCGTAGTTGACCATCAGGTTGGCACATTGCAGGTTCACACCTTCGCCTGCTGCATCGGTAGCGACCAGCACACGGACATCGGGATCGGAACGAAACAACGCCTGAATCTTGCGTCGTTCATCGCGATGGGTGCCGCCATGAATGGTGACGACCGCTTCATGATTGCCGATGACGCCCGCAATCTTTTCATGGAGGTAATTGAGCGTGTCGCGATGCTCGGAAAAGATGATCAACTTGCGTTGGCGACCGGAGGCATCGCGCATCTCAGGTGCGTTTTGCAGGATCTTGGAGAGTTCGTCCCATTTGCGATCCTGGCCCGATGCGACCACGGTTTTAGCTTTGGCTTCAAGTCCTTTGAGGATGACGATTTCAGCTTCGAGCTCGTTGATGCTGCGGGCGGCCGTAGCATCATCCACGAGGGTCTCTTCCAGGTTTTCCTGTTCCTCGGCATTGAGGTCGTCGTCATCTTCGGGAACGTCCGCCAACGTGTCGGCGAGCACTTGGCGACCACGGATGCCGAGCTTCTCTTCACGCAGTCGGCTTTCGAGACGTTCCTTGCGTCGGCGCAGCGATTGGTAGATGGCTTCTGGGCTGGAGGCGAGTCGTCGCTGAAGGGCGGTGAGCGCGAAACCGACCGAGCCCTTGCGCGATCCGGTCAACTCGTCGGCTTTGCCCATTTCCGTTTTGACGTAGTCCGTAACCGATTCGTACAAGCCAGCTTCGATGTCGGAAAGCTTGTAATTGACCGTGTAGGCTTTGCGTTCGGGGAATAGCGGTGTGTTGTCGAACTTGACGAGTTCTTCCTTTACCATCCGCCGCATCAGGTCGGAGGAATCGACTTGGTGTGCAGCATCGCCCCGGAACTTGCCGTAGAAACGGTCGGAATCTAGGAGTGACAGAAATAGTTGGAAGTCTTCCTCTTTGCCGTTGTGCGGGGTTGCTGTCATCAACAGCAAGTGCCGGGTTCGTTCACCGATGCGCTCGGCAAGTCGAAAGCGAGCAGTTTTTTCTAGTTTGGTGCCGAAGAAGTGTGCCGACAACTTGTGGGCTTCGTCGAACACGACTAAGTCCCAGCCCGCTTCCAGCAACTTTACTTGCAAGGTTCCAGGAGCTCGTCCTGTTGGCGTTTGCTCCTCGGCTCAGA
>CAILTZ010000125.1 GCA_903837255.1 uncultured Pirellula sp.
CCTATTCCCGATCCCCCTTAGTTGCTCCCCTTTGCGTCTTTGCGTCTTTGCGTGAGCCCTCATCCACCCGCTTCGTCTCATGAACCTCACGCCCGCTTCGCTCAAGACGCCAAGACGCAAAGAATACAAGAAAACCATCCTACCGTTCTCCTATTCCCGATCCCCCTTAGTTGCTCCCCTTTGCGTCTTTGCGTCTTTGCGTGAGCCCAGGAACCATCAACATGAACGAAAATGAAATCGCTAAGTTGGTTGTCGATGCCGCCGTGAAAGTCCATTCCAAGCTCGGGCCTGGTTTGCTGGAATCGGTCTATGAAACCGTATTGGCAAAAGAGTTGGGACGGCGTGGCCTGACTGTCATGCGACAGGTCCCCGTTCCTATCCAATACGAAGACCTCAACTTCGACGAAGGCTTTCGCGCAGACATCATCGTTGAAGGAAAAGTCATCCTTGAACTCAAGTCTGTTGAGCAACTCGCAAAGGTTCATCACAAACAACTTTTCACATATTTGAAACTTGCCGACAAGCGCCTGGGTCTGCTCCTTAACTTCGGTGCAGAGCTCATGAAGGAAGGCATCAAACGAATCGCCAACGGGATGCGGGACAATCCTTGAACCTCACGCCCACTTCTCCCCTTTGCGTCGTTGCGTGAGCCCTTAAACGAAAACAGCCCGCCGATGGCGGGCCGACTGAATACACCCATCAGGTAACGAACCTTCCACCAAATCCCCAGGGAATTCATTGGTCGAAGGCAAAAAGTGCCTTCCCGTAGGCCCATCAGTAGGCCCATTGGCCCTGGATGACAAGCAAAAGGCCCAACTCCTTACCCTCATCGAAACCTTCGCCCAACTCGATCCCGCCGGACGTCGAAAATTGCTTCGGGTGGCGCAGGAGACTCTCGGGCGATCTATTGCCCAAAACGCCGATAAGTAAGGGACACGTCAGCCCCCAATAGTCGGCCTCCCAAAAGCTAGATAAGCAAGTTGCTGGAACTAGCGATTCGCATGGGAACGTCTCCCACGAGAACATCGTGAACCCCCAAGAGGAAAGCACGACCCTTCACTCGCTCTTCATCGACGTAGGTTCCATAGGTACTTTCCAAATCGTAAAGCCAAACCTCCTGGTTCAAGTTCACGATCGCACAATGTCGCCTACTAACGCTTGGCAACTGACTTCGGAGATCGTTGCTGTCCTGGCAGCCAATACTAAAGATCGGCGATGACGTCTCCACTCGATTCGAATCCAAACCAACCCATGATAGTGCGATTGTGTTTTCCCTAGTCCCTTTTTGACCAGACGGAGCTGAGTACTCTTGGAAGAGCATTTTTGGTTTCATATTCGACACGATCGCCCTGGCAATCTCGGTGTTGTATCGGATGAAAGGCGACGAAGCATCTTCCTTTCGATATGACTCGATCAGCGTCTCTCTATCCTGATTTTGGGCTAGCAATTCGAAAAGGAATCGGTTGCTGACAAAGCATTCGAGTTTTTGGGTATAAGGCTGGATCTTGTCGAGCAGCTCTAAGCCAGCATCGTAACGGTCTTTCAGATAGAAGCACTTGAGGAGCAGATTGTAGGTCTCCATGTCGTCAGGGACATACCTCAGGTGTTCTGTGAACAGGGAGATCGCATGGGATACCCAGCCTGATTCGAGTTTGAGCCAACCTAGCTCCTTCTGGACTTGAGCCCGCTTGTCGATATGCAGTGCTCTCTCGAAATACCGCTGAGCCTCGGCTAGGTTATGAACTCGCAGCTCGGCTCTTCCGGCAGCTACGTTTGCCGATACGCTTAGGGTCGAAATCCTCACGGACTGTTTCGCAAGCTTCCTTGCTGTGCTCCATTTTTTATTCGATAGGGCTTTCTGGCTGCGGTCGGCAATCTGATGGGCTTTATACTGGGACAGGTCAAAAACCTCAGGCACGTGCTTCAAACGGATCGCATCAGCGAATTCGCTGGCGGTCTGGAATCGCAACTCCCTGATCGGATGCGTCGCCTTCAAGAGCACCTCCCTGGCCCATGGTTGTTCGATTTCGTCGACAAAGCGTTGTTCTGCTCTGGCTAACAAGGGATCTTCATCAGACACCCCAATAAACGGGTTCCCACCGAGCAATAGTTCGATGAGGGTGATTCCCAACGCATAAATGTCTGGGCGTGGATCTGCAGGTACCACCTGACTGCCATCGAGCATTTCCGGTGCAACATAAATCTCGGTGCCACCGAGGGTATTAGCGATGCCAAAGTCACCGAGTTTGAGCGTTCCGTCTTCGGTCAAAAAGATGTTCGTTGGTTTGATGTCATGGTGGATAACGCCTGCATTATGAATAGCCGATAACGCTTCACAAAGCGTCAGCCCCCAATTGAATACTTGAGACAGCGGCACAGGCTCACCGGGGTTGATCGCGTCGTACAAATCCCCACGCGAGCAGTACTCGGACACCATGCAGAGCCGACTACCCAATTTGAAGTAGTGATAGAAACTGACCACGTTCGGATGGACAATCTTGGAAAGCATCTGCATCTCATGGATGATTCCCTCGTTCAACTCACTAGAGGATTGTCTGATCCGTTTGATTGCGACTTTTCGCCCTGGGATTTGGATGTCGCCCGCGAGAAGCACATCGCCAAAGGCACCTCGTCCCAGATGAGCGAGCAAGCGGTACTGTCCGTTCAGTAGCGGTGTGTCTTCTCGATTGTCCGACATGCGATGGCATCCCAAAAAAGAGAGCTGTTCCCATCCGTGGCTATTATTATTTCGTCAGGGCCGCTTGTCCTTCCCCTTAGCCTTTGCGAATGATTGTACAGACCCAATCATCAAATACACAGTTTCCCCAACGAACCAAACCTCCAAACCCGGCTGACTCCCTGTTTCTTTCAATTCGTCAACTTCTACATCCCCTTGAGCATGAGGGTTTTGTATGCTTGCAGACGATTGGTGTGGTAACCGCACCCGAATACGCCGATTCCTTGATCGCCCAACCAACTCGTCCAAAAAAGCCCGTTATTCGCGGATTGTTGCAGCAGTTTTTTCTGTCCCAGGAGGTAGCAGCATGAACCTCACGCCCGCTTCGCCTCCGGCCACTGGACGGGTTCTCTTGGGGGCTCTGCCCCCTCCAGAGGGATACAAAAATCCCATTCGCAAGATTGAGTTAAGGCTACCTTTGGCTCTGTTTGAGACGAGTCCGTGGATCAATTTCTCAACCTAATCCTCACACACGACTCGAAAGCCCTGGTTGTTGACGACCATATCGGGAGCTAGGAAGCCACGAAAACTGGATCGCATGAAGAGTTCTCGATCAAAAAAGCATGCACCTCGAACCACCCGAAACTCTCCGGTGTTTGGGCCTTGGGGGTGCTCATCATAGTTGAGTTTGTAGGCTTCTTCGGCAAACCAATCGAGGCACCATTCGCGAACGTTACCAGCTATGTCATGGACACCCAAGGGGTTAGCAAATCTCAAACCAACTGGGTGTGGATTGTTTTGAGAACCGGAACTGTAAATCGACCAGGAATGATCATCGCGAGCTTGGATGTCAAAGTAGTATTGCCCAGTGGTTCCAGCTCGGCAGGCATACTCCCACTCGACTTCGGTCGGCAATCGGAACTTCTTGCCGGTCTCTTTGGTAAGCCAATCGCAGTAGGCGACTGCATCCTCATAGGCAATGATCGTTACCGGATGAGAGTCCGATGTCGTGTAACCGGGCGTTTTCCAAGTGTAGTTCTTGCTCTGTTCGCCCCAGCTTGTTGATTTCCCAGCTTTCCATCCACCCTTTTCGTTTCGCTCGGCAACCGTTTGATATTCGGTCTTCGAGACAAAGGCTCGATACTGACCTACGGTGACCTCGTACTTGCCGATCTGAAATGGCTTGGCAATCGTAATTTGACGATTTGGAAACTCCCTTGGCTTTGCAAATGGGTCGTCGGTGACGCCGCCCATGGTGAAGGTTCCTGCGGGGACGCCGACAAGCTCGGGGATCGAAAGCTTTGCGATAAGCGACTGTTCAATGCCTTTGAAGAACGATGGGTCAACGACACGAAGCGACAAATTGAGGTTTGTTGTTTTCGGCCTAGTTGGAGGAGCCTCTGGTGGCGGATTTTCTCGTGGTGTGCGGTTGGCAAATTGGCTAACCTGCTGGGCGACCTCAGATTTGATTTTTCTATCGATGTCTTCGGGAGATGTTCCGGCAGCAGCTTGAGCTGGAACCACGCTTGCGATGCCACTGGCCTTGTTTGGTCTTAGCATGTTGCTGCCCAAGACCATCGTGATCAGCAGAGCAGCCGAGAGTGCTATGATGCCACCCCATTTTGACCATCGATTGAAACCGGTAACACGAAGTTCTTTTCCGGCCAAGTTGAGGGTTGTACCGTGCAGAGCATCAAGAGCATCACAGACCGACTGGTATCTATCCTCTGGAATCGACCTAGCCATCCGATCGCTGAGAGCGTACAGAAGTTCTTGCCAGTCTTTTTCCGACTGGAGGCTAGATTTTGGAACGGATCTGAGCAAATATCGCAAAAGTACACCCGTAGAGTAGATGTCCCGTAAATGATCCATGCTTCCGTCTTTAGAAAGTGGTTCGGGGGCCATGAAACCCTTGGTGCCGACCCATACATTGACATTTTGGTTTGTGGCTGACTCAGACTTACTGGTTCTGTTCCCAGACAATCCAAAGTCGATGAGTTTTATTGTGCCGTCGGTCGTTCGCATCACATTGCCTGGCTTGATGTCGTGATGCACTAGGCCCTTGGAGTGAAGGTGCTTGAGTCCCTCTAGGACACCGCTGACGATGCTGTAGACGTCGCGAACCGACTTGATTTGCTCGGCGTCGACGAGGTCCTGTACGGATTGGCCGTCGAGTAGCTCAAAGACCAAGTACAAATAGCCGTCGGCTTCCCAAGCATCGTAAGCTCGCACCAAGTTTGGGTGGTCTAATCCACCGGCGATTTTCATTTCGTTGAGGAAACGTTCATGGGAAGCTGCGTCTTCTTGTCGGCTATTTCGAAGGATCTTCACTGCTACGGGTCTTTGAAGCCGCAGTTGAAACCCCTCGTAGACTTCGCCCATGCCACCACGCCCGATGAGTTTGTGGATTTGGTACTGTCCAAGCTTGCACGGTGGCGAAAGGGCAGGTGGTAAGTCGCTGCGGTGAACGTAGCGATCCAAGAAGGAGGCGATTGACTCCGAGTCTGGGCCGCATTCGATCTCCATTTGCTTTCGGACCTTTGCAAGGTCCTCAGGGCTAACTTTGGTGATCGACTCGGAAAAACTATCTTGGGTTTCTGGTACTTCGACGAGTCTGTTTTGGCATGGCTCGCAGGTCTGGACATGCGTAAAGACGCCCTCGAACTCCAAGTCGGGAAGATCTCCGCTTGAAAACTTCCTCAGTTTTTCTTCTGTTGGACAGCAGGTAGCTAGGTTCATCGACTCTCGCCGCTCAACGAGTGGGGTGAAAACGTGAAGTAACAAGCCTCGAAGGGGTTCCCTTGGGATTTCCTGGAGCCTGCCATGGATGCATATCGCAGCCGCGCAACAAGAAAATCTGAAAAACTAGCCGAAGTCGACCAACAACTCTCGGAGTTGCTTCATGACTCTTGCTTTGGCCATTCGCACATTAGGGGATGGAACATCGAGCAACTGAGCTACTTCATTCGCAGGTCGAGATTCCAGTACTGTTAGCTCAAACATTCTCCAAGTCTGTGGTTGGACAGATTGCCGAACCACCTCACATGCTCTAGCGACGACATCTCTGAGTGCTTGGGATTCGGAAACGTCCTGCTCTTGGGATTCGTCTGGGGTTTGGAGCTGGCCTAAGACGTACTCTTGAACAGGAACTGACTTTGCGTTTTGCCTGTGATAATCACTGACCCGACGCCTTACGATGGTTCTTAGCCAGCCGCGAAACGATCCGTTGATCTCCGTTCGTTTGAAATTACCGATGCCAGAGTAAATCGTCCGAAGGGCTTCTTGGAGAACCTCGTCGTGTGCGAGTGAGGGCAGTTTCTCGGCTCGGATCCAAAAGACAAGAAGCGGGGAATACACCCGGACAAACGCGTCCCACCTCTGCGGGCTGAGTGATTGCAATTCGGCAACGAGACTGCTCGTTGTCGAAAAAGTCTGATTTTGCGTAAGGAGATCTGCCATTAACCGAAAGATCCTGCCAGGGGAGTGTTCAGATTTTGGAAATTGTCGCACAAAGAAGTGGTGTAGAAAAGCAGATTCCTGAAAAAATAATTTTTTCCGAGACACCAAAGAAAAACCAGATAACACAGGGTTCCGGTGCTTAGAAAAGATCGCAAGCCCGCCTAGCCTTGTTGCGCAGTCGCGATAGTCATACAGGTCGCACTGGTGAGTAGCCCCCAAACGAAAAAACGATTTGGCCATTCCACCGGACGAATTGCTGCTACCGGTTACGGATTTCGAGATATGAAAACCGTATCCCCCCAGAAAAAGTAGAGGTCTGAACATGCAAATGGGAAGATTTGAGACGCTTAGGCTCATTCGGTGGATTGTTTTTGGCCTCAGTTCCCTTGTTCTCCTTGGGATGCTTACAAATTTCAGAACTCTACCAGAATGGCTCTCCAATTATTTTGGAACACCAGCCGACAGGCAGACAAACTTAGCAATTAGGGAATTGGATAGTCGAGATCCTGCACTCGCTGCAAAGCTTCGGGAGTTAAAAGACCCACGCGACAGAAGGGCGATTGAATCACTATTACGGGCTGAGGACAAAAGACGTGGAAGCGACGTAGCGTTAGCAGAAGGTATAGCTCGCCAGGATAGAGGCTATAACGCATGGAGGGAGGTTGCTCGGACGGCATACAACCCTGAACTCTCTAGCACACCTGATGAACGAAAGGAGTTCATCTTTGCCCATGGAATGGTATTGGATTCTCTTCAAGGGATCCGGCAATCGACCAAAAGCAATGCTAATTCGGGTAGTAAGAAAGGAGTGGACTCAGTGGTCGACGAGGCGCTTGAGGTAGCATATCAGGATTTCTTGAAGGATTTGGGGAAGTTGGAAGCAAACCCGAAGGACTACCGGCCTGTAGCACGCGATCCGATCGGTGTCATGCTTTTCAATGAAACCGAAGACAAAGCAATCAGGTCTTTCTATGTAGAACAGACCAGCAGTGCTACAGAACAAGACTGGTTGCAAGAGGTCATAGCCCATTGTGTGAGACCACCGACTTCAGACATAGGAGAGGATTCAAACGAATCATCTCTGGGAGTTACTGTCGGGGATGTAGTTAAAACCGCGTACCGATTTCATCCAATTTTCAAGGAAATGATTCTTGACGATTCCCGTCTAAAGGCGGGCGACCGTCGACCTACACCTGTGATTCTAGCGATTTTCCAGGAATACGGGGACTTCGTAAAAATTGCAACGAGCAAGGAATTTGATGTCGCAAGATCAGATATTCTCGATGTGATTTTCGCCAACACGGATTACTTGGATAGGTGGGTTGAAACCAACGGTTCGTCACGAGACAGTTGGGGTAAACTCGCTGCTCATTTTTCAAAACTTCAAAGATCCAAACCGGATGTATGGAGAGAAGCACGTTACTCGCCGCTCGCTTTACGTTTGAACGATGAGGCACCCGAGTTCGCGAACAAAGTGCTTGAGAAGTACGGACAGGACGATGTCGCGACTTTGATTTTCAGCGGATACGAACAGGAAGTGCCGCAAGCCACTGAGGCGATCGCTGTCTTTGAGGATTTGGCTATTCACATCCTCCAAAAATATGCGGATGAACCCGAAGAATCAGATAGACTATTTCACAAAGCACTAAAGGATCCAAGATGCGGCATCAGGGTTATTCCTTACATTGCGATGCGTGACGATCAAGGATTGACCGACCTAGAAGCCAACATCAAGTGGGCCGACAAGATTTTCGATGAAAAAGGTAAACCAAGAGGTCCTGATTGGTACGAAGCAGTACCTCTTGTTGGTGCGCCCGCAAAAATCGCTATGAATCTGAGAAATGGAAAGCCTAATTCATGGGAAGAGCTTGGGTGGGCTGCGTTTGATGTAGTGGATGTCGGGTTAACGCTAGCGACATTCGGTCTAGGTAAGGTCGCTACTAGTACCGTAAGAGAGGCAGGGAAACGCACGATCGTTGCAGTCGGTAGGAGGGCAATAACGAGCACCGTTAAAAGGTACTCAAGCAGAGAGGTTGCAAAACAAGCAAGAAAGAAAGTCGGTGAAACGTTACTACGCAAAGTAACCGTGATCCCAAAACTCAAGGGAGATTTTACGCCGTCTGCCAGGAGAATCTGGAACGCACTATCGATATCCAGAAAAGGGGTTCAGCTTGGATATATTAAGGCAGTTGACGCTGCAAAAGCCATCCGAAATGGTTGGGGTAGTCTACCACCGTCTTTGAGAAAAGGGGCGTCCCGAGGGGTGATAGCGGCACTGCTTTACGTCAGACTAGCCTATCGTTCTGTTCCTGTAGTAGCGCAATCGACGGGCTGGAGTCCACCTGATTTCGGAAAGTCTTTCAAGGATCCATCTGAAGCTTTTTCAACGATCCTATCCAGTGTGATAAATCAGTTGCAAAGTGTTGGGGTCTCGCTCTTTGGA
>CAILTZ010000126.1 GCA_903837255.1 uncultured Pirellula sp.
CAGATGCGCCAGTAGGACGTCGCAGGTAGCTGTAAGTTACGCCTCCACCGGACGAGTCCGGTGGTAGGCTCCGAGCGCACCTGTGATGACGTGGATCTATTTAGCCTTGCCCCCCCAGGTCCTTGTTTCGGCCGCTGAGCTTACGCATTACAATTCAGGTCGCCAACTCAGTTCGCTGGTCGCTGTTTAGTAGTTCCTGTTTTGAGATGTCGTTCCCAATGAAACAACTGCTCGCTCTGTTGATTGCACTCCACTCGCTGTGCGTAATCACCACCACTTGGGCACAAGAAAAAAACGGTAGGCTCAAGTACCAGTACGAGTCGAACGAAATACGCATCCCCATCCCGTCGCACGACGAGCCCAAGTTCGCGAGCTTCGGCGAAGAAAGTATTCGGGCTGCTGCCAAGTACTTGGACGAGGGCGCTTTGGCATGGACGCGCGAAAGAAAGTGCATTGCTTGCCACACCACCGGGACCTATTTGGTCGATCGATCCATGTTGTCCAAGCAGCTTGGGAAACCCAACACAGAGGTGATCGAGGAGTTTATCCGAACCATACCGACCGACATCCCCCAGACCATCGAGGAGAACGGGATCCGCTTCCACCCCCAAGTCGATCGGGCCGTTTGGCGGACCGCCGCGCTGGTCCAATTGGATAAGCATGTTCATGGCAAACTCTCGGAGTCGACCGACAAGGCGCTCCGGAACTTGTTGATGCAACAATCCAGTCACGGAGGATTCTACTCCCGAGGCGAAGTCGAAATCCCTTATGTGACGACCGATTTCGAATTGACCTTGCACGCCGTTCGCGCCCTGGTCGATGCCCCCGATTGGCTGACGTCGCTCAGCGACCCGGAGCTTCTGACAAGAATCGAAAGGTTGAAGGAGTTTCTTCGAGTCTACACCCCGCGCAACGATTACGAACGGGTCTTGCTCATCGAACTCGCGTCGCTCATGCCCGAATTGGTCAGCAAGCAAACGCTTGAGGCCTCGATCAACCTGCTATCGGCCAAGCAAAAGGCGGATGGTGGCTGGAGCACCCGCAATTTTTCCGAAACGCAAAATTGGCGGACTCCGATGAGCGAAACATCGACCAAGCTGATCGACGGCTTGCCCGACGCAGCCGATCCACAAAGCGACCCGTTCATGACCGGATTAGCCGTCGTGCTCCTGCGGCGTATCGGAGTTCCGGCGGAGGACCAACGATTGCTCAGGGCTGTTGTGTGGCTCAAGTCCGAGCAACGCCAGAGTGGTCGATGGTGGATGCACTCACTTTACCGAGGCAACTACCACTTCACCACCTACATCGCCACGGCCAAGGCGATGCAAGCCCTCGGCATGTGCGGTCAGCTCGATTCATCCACCCCCCAGTAAGCCCAAGGTGTCCATCCGCTGTTCGTTGTCAGACACCGCAGCGTCCGATGTGCTCTAGTTAAATATTCGCTATCCGTTAAACGCTCACTATCAGGGAGTAGTTGATTGCATCACCGAATCGTTATTGCATCGCAAGGAAAATTGGGACTGGTCGCTACACCGATCGAGTCGGAATCACCTTTCGATGCACTCGAGATCCCACGGGAGCTTGTGGGTGGGTTCCAAAGCTCCTTCGTCTCCGGGTTGGTTTTGCTCTCATCGATCAGTTGGGGGCAGCAGGTTGCCACTTGGCATGTCGAGTTCGGGTTTTGGCGTGAGTTTACTCGGAAGTATTTCGCGTCGCTTTGCCGACAATATTCCTCGAATCACAAGCAGTGGACGAGCGTCCAGCCACCAGAAACGGCGCTGTTTGAAGAGTGGCTTGGCGATGCACCTCCTATGCTCGGCATCGAGCACTTGAACCCAGATGTTTTGCGACAGCTATGGGGCGAGATCGATGCACATACGCAAGTCGAATCGGGTCGGCACGAGGGGGGCTTGGCAGGCTATCTCCGATCCATCGATACGGATTGGAATCTGATAGGTCGTGTAACGTTTCATTTGGCAGAGAACAAGAGAAACGCAGAGTTGCCTTTCGCGTTCATGGCAACCTACACACAAGGTCAGGCCAAGGACGGCTCACCGCAGCACGTCCCGTTGGCGGAGGCCTTGCGAGACTCGATTGCGTCGAAGGACACCACGAAACTCGACCAGTTGCTTGAACCCGTCAGTCGTGCGGCCAAATCGGTGCCGCTGGTGGAGCAATTGCTGGAGACGCGTAAGCTCTTTGCGCCTCAAGCTTGGGCGATCCCTCGGGCTTATGAGTTTCTGAAATCGCTACCAACCATGGAGCAAGCCGGATTGGTGATTCGGGTCCCCAATTGGTGGAACTCGTCTCGTCCACCTAGACCGCAGGTCTCTGTCCGGATAGGTTCCAAGGAACCGAGTCGATTCGGACTCGATGGGTTGGATCTCAAGGTCGGTGTGACGATTGACGGCGAACCGCTCAGTGAGGCGGAATTAAAGGAATTGCTAAACGTTCGCGATGGATTGGCGCTGATGCGAGGCAAATGGGTCCAGATCGATCCCGATCGACTCAAGACAGCACTGGACCATTGGAAGGCATTGAAAAAGCAAAATGTGCAAGGGGTCGATTTTCTTAAAGCCATGCGAATGCTCTCTGGAGCATCGATCGGCGAGGGGAGCGATCAAGCTGAAGCGAGTCGTTGGGTACGCGTTGCATCGGGAGAATGGTTGCAGCAGACCCTCCGATCCTTGCGTGAGCCCGGTAATGCACGCATCGACATCGATCCTGAATCGGTTGTCCAAGCAGACCTGAGACACTACCAATCCGACGGAGTGCGTTGGCTATGGTTTGCAACCCAACTCGGGCTTGGGGTTTGTTTGGCCGACGATATGGGCTTGGGGAAAACGCTTCAAGTCATCGCGTTGATCGGCCTATTGAGACGTTCAGAGGCCAAGACCGACAAGGAACCTAGATCCCCGTGTTTGATTGTGGTGCCTACCTCGCTGATGGGGAACTGGCAGCGAGAGCTCCAGAAGTTCGCTCCTCAGTTGCGAGCGTTCGTTGCTCATCGGTCTTGTGCCACGATTGAGGATCTTCGATCGCTGGAATCGGATCCAATCAAGCATCTTGCGGATAAGGATGTTGTCATTGTGACTTATGGGTCCGTCCGAAATGCCAAATGGCTGACCAAAGCAACTTGGCAACTTGTCGTATTAGACGAAGCCCAAGCGATCAAAAACTCTGGATCGCAACAAGCCAAAGCGATCAAGGCCATTCCTGCGCGGACACGGATCGTGATGACTGGCACGCCGATTGAAAATCATCTTGGGGATTTGTGGTCTCTATTTGATTTCAGTTCCCCTGGGTTGCTCGGTAGTGCCACGGAGTTCAAGCGGTTTATATCCAGCAGCGACCAACGGCAGCGTGAAGAGAGGCTCGCATCGCTCCGCAAGCTGATCCAACCCTATGTATTGCGGCGGATGAAGACCGATCCAACGATCGTGCCTGAGTTACCGGCTAAAACCGAGCTGCGTGTCGACTGCAATCTATCGACTGCCCAAGCTGCACTGTATCGGCAGGTAATCAAAGATCTAGAAAAGAGCTTGGACATAGCCAGTGGGATCCAACGACGTGGGATGGTGCTCGCTACGCTCATGCAGTTAAAGCAGATCTGCAACCACCCTGACCTGTACCTCAAGGGGACTCGATTCTCGGATCAGGAATCCGGCAAGTTTGCGGTGCTCAGGCGGCTTTGCGAAGACATCCGAGAAAAGCGGGAGAAGGTTCTCGTTTTTAGCCAGTTTCAAACAATCTGTGATCCGCTCTGCGAGTTCCTGGCCGAAGTTTTTGGGCGACCTGGATTGGTGCTTACCGGTAAAACATCCCCCAAGGAGCGAGGCAAGCTGGTTAGTGAATTTCAGGAACCTTTTGGGCCATCGTTTTTCGTGATCTCGGTCAAGGCGGGTGGGACAGGGCTC
>CAILTZ010000127.1 GCA_903837255.1 uncultured Pirellula sp.
ATGCGCAGATGGTTTTGATGGGCGAATCGCTCGGGGGAGCCGTTGTGTTGCAATTGGCTGCGAAATCTCCGCCCAAGGCGCTGATTCTTCAGAGCACTTTCTCTTGCCTGAAAGACGTAGCCGATGTTCACTTTCCCAACGTGTCGTGGCTGGTTCCCCGAGGAAAGCTCGACTCGGTGAGTGCGATTAAGTCGTATCGGGGCCCGCTGCTTTTGAGCCATGGGACGATAGATCGAACTGTTCCGTATGGGCTGGGAGAGAAGTTGTTTCAGGCGGCCAATGAGCCCAAGGAGTTTGTGCCGATTCGAGGCGCCGATCACAACGATGCGATAACCAAAGACTATCTGCAGAAACTCAATGTTTTTATCGATGAGCTTGCGAAGCCGCGGTAAGCGGCGCGCGGCTAGCTTGTCATGGCCGTAGCTGGGGCGGGTGGACCAAATAGGTTACAATCTCCGGAAACACGTCCCCAAGCACACTTTAAGCCAACCGACACGAAACCACTGGACCTGACTCTGATGATTTTTTTCTCAAGCGAATATTTCAAAAAGTGGAAGTTCCGCATTTGTGTGCCGATCCTTGCAGCAGGCTGCTTGGTTGGAAATTGCATGCTTGGCATAGCGCAAAATGCGGCCGAACCCCAAGGTCCACTTTTGGCTTACGTGGGGACGTTTAGTTCTCCTTTGAAAGACACTCTGCCCACACAAGTCGATTTGCCGCCGGGGAATGGGCGGGGGGTTCATATCTTTGAATTCGATCGCAAGACCGGCCAAGCTAGCCTCAGGGGGGAGTTTGTCTTGGGCACGAGTCCAAGTTGTCTTGCGACCAACGCCGCTCAGACGATCCTTTATAGCGCCAATGAGACCGATCGAGTCGATGCGACTGGCATAGCCGGGTCGACTGGCGTAGCCGGCGCAGATAAAGCGGACAGGGCCGACAAGCAGAAGCATGGGACGGTGAGTTCCTATGCGATCGACCGCAAAACCGGCGGGCTTAAGCATCTAAACACGGTGGATTCCGGCGGAGCCGGACCGACGTATGTCGCTGTGCATCCGAGCGAAAAGTACTTGCTGGTCGCCAATTACTTTGGCGGTTCGATTGCTGTGCTTCCGATCCTCCAAGACGGGACGCTTGGGACGGCCACGGACGTGCAGATCGATTCAGGGGAGATTGGTCCGACGCGTGCTGTGCACGCAGCGACGGGGAGTTTTGCATTCAGTGGCCATGATCGCACCCATGCTCACATGATCAGCGCCGATCGCTCGGGGCGTTATGTGCTTCATGTCGATTTAGGTTTGGACAAGATCTTTATTTGGAGGTTCGACTCCTCGACCGGTAAGCTCAG
Organism: uncultured Pirellula sp.; assembly: GCA_903837255.1. Lineage (GTDB taxonomy): Bacteria > Planctomycetota > Planctomycetia > Pirellulales > Pirellulaceae > JBKCUI01. The sequence goes on from CAILTZ010000127.1 coordinate 1,346, forward strand.
TGCTGCCGAGCAACCTTTTATCGCATTGCCACCGGGGGATGGTCCCCGGCATTTCCATTTTCATCCCAATGGCAAGTGGTTTTATTCGATCCAGGAGGAGGGTTCGACGGTAGTTGTTTATGACTGGGACTCTCAAGTAGGTCTGCTTCATGAGAAGCAGACGATTTCCACATTGCCTGCGGGGTATGCGGGAAGCAATTTCTGTTCGGAGATTTTGGTATCCCCGGATGGTAGGTATGTGTACGCCGGGAATCGGTTGCACGATAGCATCGCGATTTTTTCGGTGGGCTTGGATGGAACGCTTCGCTACGAGGCTGAGGAGTGGACGCGTGGTAATTATCCTCGTAGTTTCACCTTCGATCCGACGGGAGAATTTTTGCTATGTTGCAATCAGCGAGCCGACCATGTGGCGGTGTTTCGGGTTGACCGAGCGATGGGCCGATTGCAATTTACGGGGAACTACTTGCCAGTGGGCAACCCATCGCATGTGCTGTTTGTCGATTTACGATAGTCGTACTCAGTTGGCCGCGGCGGACCGATTACGATTTCCAGAAGAGGCACGAACCAAGCATCGGACCGCAGTGCTCGATCGTCAGCCCGATTCGGATGATTATTTAGCCATTTTCCAACATGTATTGGATAGCACGGCGATTCAGTTCTGCTCCACTTTTGGCCCCCAGTTTCTTCTTGATGTTCTCGCGGTGGGTGTCGACGGTATGGGTGCTTAGGAAAAGTTGCTCGGCAATACCGCTTGTGCTAACCCCAGCGCCGATGAGCCTAAAGATTTCCAGCTCGCGATCGGTGAGTGCGTCGAGCGGGTCACCGGAAACAGGACTTTTTCCCAGGGCATGGGTGACAAGTCGCTGCGTTATTTCGGCACTCACAAAGAGATCTCCTTGCAATACGGCTCGAATGGCTTCTATCAACTTTTCATTCGACTCCTGCTTATTGAGATACCCCAGGGCTCCGGCCCGTAGGGCTCGCTCGGCGTAGAGTGACTCCGGGAACGTAGAAATGATCAACATCTTGGTTTCTGCGTCGAGCGATCGGAGTCGCTTGACCAGGTCGATCCCATTTCCCTTCTTCAACGAGATGTCGATCAGAACAAGATCAGGGCTGAGCTGCTTTGCAAGCTCGACAGCTTCATCTTCGGTCGAAGCTTCTCCACAGATAACCATGTCATCTTGTGAACCAATTTTCATCGTTATTCCATTTCTGACCATGGGATGGTCATCTACAAGCATAATTTTTGTCTTGGCTGCAAGATTGGTCATTTGAGATCACCTATTGTGGGTACGATGCATCGAACGGTAGTGCCGTCGCGACCATTTCGTTTGACTTGAAGTTCGCCGCCAAGAATGCTCGCTCGGTATTTCATGATGCGAAGCCCCATGCCGCTTTCCGAGGACTTGTTTTCTTTTTCCTCGAGGTCGAAGCCCACTCCGTTGTCGGATATCTCAAGGGCTGTTTGAGAGCAGCTCAGTGTAAGTGAAATCCGGATTTCGCTTACGTTGCCATGCTTCAGGGCGTTCGTCAAAGACTCCTGTGCAATGCGGTATAGTTGAGTGGCAACGGCGTTGTTGCAAACGGAACCCGACCCAACAAGTTCGAATTGGCAGCTGATTTTTGGATTGGCATTTGTTGAGGATGCTAGATCCGCCAACGCTACCTGAAGACCTACAGATTCAACCTGCATCGGCATAATGCCGTGCGAAAGCTCATGGACATTGTGGTTGGCTTGAATCAGTCCGTTGGTGAGTTTAGCAAGCGCTTGCTTGATCCGCTGAAAGTCGACATCCCGAAGTATCCAGTCCTCAAGATCCTCGACTGATCGATGGGAAGCTTTGGCG
>CAILTZ010000128.1 GCA_903837255.1 uncultured Pirellula sp.
AATATCCCTTTCAATGGGTTATCGGTTCTGCTCAATGCCAGCACCGATTCGATCATGGCCGATCCGGATTCTCGATCCTTAGCGGCTCGGATCAGCGAGGAGGTTCGACAGATCGCCGATGCGGCCGGCAGTCAGATCGAGCCGAGCTATGTCGATTGGGTGATCGATCACACCGACGATATGGTACCCTATGACAGCAGCATGCGGCTGGATTACTTGAACGGTCGTGCGATCGAGGTCGAAGCGATTTATGGAAATGCACTGCAAGAAGCCGATCGCTGTGGGTTTCCGGCTCCCATCGTTCGAACGATGTATCAACAACTCAAATTCATGGCTTCGCATCGCAAGGCTCCCAAATAGAAGGCAGGATGAACAATGTTTCGATGCAAAAACACCGTGCGGCTCACTAGTTTGCTTTTAGTGATTGGTAGCATCTGCATAATCCCTGGCCGAGCCTTTTCGCAAGATGCTCTCGGAGCGAAATGGAGATTGCCCGAGGGGGTTCGCTACGAGCACAAGGTTCGACAAGAGCCACGGCCCTTGCAGATCCATATCTTAGAAATCGACTTGCGCGAGTCTCATTTGTCGTTTGAGGTAATACCTGGCGAGGATCCCGACGGGGATGGGCCTGCGGAAGTGGCACTTGCACATCCCATGGATTTGGCGAAAAAGGCTGGTGCGATTGCGGCGATCAACACCGCAGCTTGGGCGATGCTGACCGATCAGCAGACGGGCAAAAAGCCTGGGTATGTGGTCGGAGGGGCTGCGGACATTTCGGGTTGGGTTGCCCAAGCAGATAGGTTGGTCAGTCCACCGCAAAAGGGCTATTGGTCGGTTTGGATGGATCAAAACGATCGGGTTGCGATGGGCGTGATTGCCTCGAACGAGGAACTGCAGGAAAAGGGCATTAAGGCCAAGTGGGCGGTTTCGGGTTTTCGAGGAATCCTTAAGGACTCCGAGGTCTTGGTATCGCCCAGCGACGTGCGACATCCCCGCACAGCCGTGGGGATTTCTCAGAACGGGAACCAATTTGTTTGGTTGGTCGTCGACGGGAGACAAAAGGGTTACAGTGAGGGCGTTAGCGAGGAGGAGTTGGCAAGGCTTCTTGTTGAGAGTGGTTGTGCCCATGGGATCAACCTCGACGGAGGTGGGTCTTCCTCGATGTGGATTCGAGACGAAAAATCCGAGTTGGCATTAGCAAATCGCCCCAGCGAAGCCTCGGGGGTTCGACCCGTTCCGGTGGTACTGGGATTGATGGATCGTTCCTTAACCAAGAAAAACGATGAGTAGTTCGAAATGAGCAACAAGTTCCTAAGAGTGTTGGTCACGGGTGGGGCTGGGTTCCTGGGATCGTACTTGTGCGAGCGATTGGTTGACCAAGGCCATGATGTGCTCTGCCTGGATAACTTCTTTACTTCGCAAAAGTCCAATGTGTTTCATCTGCTCAAACGACCTAATTTTGAGTTGATTCGCCATGACATCACGATGCCGATTTTTTTAGAGGTCGATCAGATCTACAACTTGGCTTGCCCAGCTGCACCGGGTCACTATCAACACAATCCGATCAAAACAGTGAAGACCTCGGTGCTCGGAGCCACGAATGTGCTCGGGATGGCCAAGCGTTGTGGTGCTAGAGTCTTGCAGGCCAGTACAAGTGAGGTTTACGGAGATCCGCAGGTTCACCCTCAACCTGAAAGCTACTGGGGGAATGTCAACCCCATCGGCATTAGGTCCTGCTACGACGAGGGCAAGCGGCTTGCCGAAACGCTGTTTATGGACTATTCACGGATGAATAAAGTCGACGTGCGGATCGTGCGGATCTTCAATACCTACGGTCCAAGAATGCATCCATTCGACGGCAGAGTCGTTTCGAATTTCATCCGACAGTGTCTTCGAAATGAGCCGATCACTCTCTTTGGAGACGGCCAACAGACTCGATCTTTTTGTTATCGAGATGATTTGGTCGACGGGATTATTCGCATGATGAATACTGACGGGTTTACCGGTCCTGTCAACATTGGCAACCCTGATGAGTTCACGATTCGAGAGTTAGCCGAACTAACCATGGAGCTCACCGGTAGCCCTTCCGAACTCAGGCATTTACCCTTGCCTCCCGATGACCCGACACGCCGACAACCCGATATCACACTTGCTCGGAGTAAGCTAGGCTGGAATCCATCGACGCCATTGCGCGAAGGGTTGAGCAAGACGATCGAGTGGTTCCGATCCATCGACATCGATTCGTACAGGCCCCCAACGCCGAATTACAACTAAACGTTCGATAGTTTTCTTTGAATCCAGAATTTTCCCAAGGCGCCAATGAAGCCGACCTCCTATTCGATGCCACTGTCTCGCGCCGGATCCTGGTCGATCAAAGACCAGGTTTTGTCGTTTCGAAAAACCCCCTTGATCATGGGAATTTTGAACGTTACCCCGGACAGCTTCTCCGATGGAGGTAACTTCTACACGGTGCAATCCGCAGTGGATCGAGCCAAACAACTCGAAGACGCAGGTGCGGATCTTCTGGATATCGGAGGCGAGAGCACTCGGCCCTACAGTCAAGCCATCAGCGACTCCCAAGAGATCGATCGCATCGGGCCCGTGCTGGAAAAATTGCAAGGCTCGGTGTCGATCCCGATTTCCATCGATACGACCAAGGCAAGTGTCGCAAGGGTTGCAATCGAACTTGGAGCAAAGATCATCAACGATGTCTCGGGGCTCGAAGCAGATCCGCAAATGATCACGGTAGCCCTAGAGAGCCAGGTTGGGGTTTGTGCGATGCATCGCCAGGGCACCCCCCAAACCATGCAAGACAATCCAACCTATGAGAATTGCACCGTTGAAATACTGGACTATCTCTTGCAGCGAGATTCGCAGTTGCTCAATGCGGGGATCGCCCCAGAGCGAATTTGTTTGGATCCTGGGATCGGGTTTGGCAAGCTGCATGAGCACAACATCGAGTTGATCCGTTCGGTTGGCCTTTTTCATCAGTTAAATAGACCGTTACTGGTCGGGCATTCACGCAAGGGTTTTATCGCTAAGCTTCTAGGGAGCAAGGATATTGCACGCGACTACGGCACCTTGGGAGTCTCCTTTGCACTCCACCTTCAAGGGGTCCAGATCTTGCGAGTTCATGATGTTCTCGGACATGTCCAAGCCTTTCGGCTGCTTGAGGCCTGCTGAGCATCGAAAGCTAGCATAGGGATCAGTTTTTCGACGGTTTTCTTCGGTTCGCTTCGGATTGGACTGGAGAAGGATCGCAGGGGTTTTCTAGACTCCCGAGCGACGATCGATCGCATGCAGGAAGCATGTGGACGATCGAAGACTCTTCGAAAGACAGCAAAGCATGGATGCAAAGCGAGTGTGCCGGGCGGTCGGCCTAGCTTTTATGTGTTGTACAGTTGCACTTCCTGCAACCGTTTATGGTCAGCAGTTGGCTCCTCGGATAGCGGTGCCGACGGCAAACACTGCTGTTTTGGGGCAGCGATTCTTGGTCGAGACAGCCCATTTCCGAGTGATGAGCCAGGATCAGGAGTTTGCTAGGCAGGTAGCGACGATGGCGGAAGCTTATCGCACCCACCTTGCGATGCATTGGCTAGGTCGTGAGCTGCCGGCTTGGGTCGAAAAAGTACCACTGATGGTCAATACCAGTCCGAACTTGCCTGCCAGTGGTGAGACGAAATACACGCTCGTCGGAGGTGGAGTCCGCTCGATACAAATGGTTGTCAGTGGGACCAAGGAACGAATCCTCGATAGCGTGTTGCCTCATGAAATGACACATACAGTCCTTGCAACTCACTTTGCCGCGAGTGGCAAGCCGGTTCCTAGGTGGGCCGATGAGGGAGCTTGTACGACCGTAGAGCACATGAGTGAGCGCAGCAAGCACGACGTGATGTTGGTCAAATTCCTCACGGAGAACCGTGGTATTCCCTTCCGGCAATTGTTTGCCATGAGGGAGTATCCCCCCGACATGATGCCGCTTTACGCCCAGGGATACAGTTTGTGTGCATTTTTGATCGCACAAGCTGGGCCACGTAAGTTCGTCGAGTTCCTTGAGCGTGGCATGCAGTCCGAGGACTGGGTGCATGCGGTCGGTGCTGTATATGGGTATCCGAAGCTCGGAGATCTGCAGACGGCCTGGAATGCTTGGGTCTACGATGGCGGTGGGGGGGTTGGCGAGTACACAGCCCTGGCATTGGGGCTTGTCGGGCGCCAGAGCAATGGTTCTCTCGCATCTATGCAGATGCCGAGTGTTCCGGTTGTTTCCATGCCTACAAATGAAAATCCGCCGGTTTTGATCCGGGCCAGTCAACCTGGTCCGCAGCAGACCGTCGGAGGTACGATACTTCGCT
>CAILTZ010000129.1 GCA_903837255.1 uncultured Pirellula sp.
CAAGCTCTATGGTCCGAACGGCAAGATGGCACCCAAGATTCCTAAGAGCATCGATGTGGTTTGCAATGCTCCTGCGGTAGCGATTCACTTCCTGAGTGGAGTCGGGGGATGGTCGTTCCCCGCAACCCGCGAGGGGAGCGTTAGCATGACTGTCCGGATCACTTATGAAGACGGAACGACCGAAGACCATGACTTGATCAACGGCGAGCACTTCGCCGACTACATCCGTCGAGTGGATGTTCCCAAGAGCGAGTTTGCGTTCGATTTGGATGGACGACAGATCCGGTATTTGTCGATCCAGCCCAAGGAGCGCAAGGCGATGCAGAAGATCAGTTTGATCAAGGGTCGGGATCAGTCGGCCCCGGTTGTGATGGCCATCACGTTGCAGACCGAGTGATGATTACCAGGCCGCTATGGGCTTGACATAGAACCAGCGCCTCTTGACTCGATAGGGATGCATGGCCATCCCATCGATCGTCGGCTGAGCGTAGTTAAAGCCGATGGCTTGGTAATGACGCAGCAGTTCCTCGCGGGCCTCGGATTCCTTCCGAGCCCGCTGGATCAGATAGTCTCTTGCTGGCGAGGGATCGAAACGGTGTTTGCCGATCGAGGTTTTTTCGCCGACAGACGTTTCTACATTCGCCCCAGAGGCATTTGAGTTGCCCGGGCTGGCTAGGTCTTGTGAGAATCCGGTGGACTGAGTTGCCAAGGCTAGGGCAAGTGCCATCAATACCGGGGCAAGCTTTAACAGGGCAAACTTTCGGCAAGTCAGCTTATGCATGGCAGTTTAGAAGCTTTGCTATGTAGAAGGGACGCGGGAATACGCGGGCAAACTAGTGGAGTGTCGGCCAAAGTACCCCCGAATCCGTTGGGAATTGCACACGAAGACTACGGCCGAGAATCGCGGTATCCTCAAAATCCCCAAATGCGTTAAACTTGCGTCGCAATCGCCATTGTTTGGACCAAATCGTTCGATCAAATTGTTGGATGAAATCGTTGGATCTAAGCAAAGGTGGGCAAACCATTTCAGCGAATCTTTCCATTGGACGTTTAACAACATGCTTGACCGAAAATTTGTGGTAGAGAACGCCGAGGCGGTCAAATCGAACTGCATCCACCGAGGGGTGGGAGCAGACATCGATCGAATAGTCGCCTTGGAGTTGCAGAGGCGGGGTAAGTTGGCAGAGGGCGAGGAGTGGAACCGCCAAGCCAACGCGATCAGTGCTGAAATTGGAAAAGTCCCCCCGGAACAGCGCGAGGAGTATAAAGAGAAAGGAAGATCGCTCAGGGCACACAAAGATCAGGCTCAAAAGGACCATGACGCTTTGGAGCTCGAAATCGAATCGTTATTAGCCCGCGTTCCGAACATGACCCATCCGTCGGCTCCAATCGGCAACGATGACCAAGCCAACTTGGAGATCGCCCGAGGTGCAACTCCCATCCCCAAATTCGATTTCAAGCCACGGGACCATTTGGAGCTCGGCCAGCTTCACGACATGATCGACTTTGAGGCCGGAGCTAGGGTGGCCGGAGCGGGCTTTTATTTTTTGAAGCGAGACGCGGTTTTGCTCGAACTGGCGCTCCAGCAATTCGCCGTCAGCCATTTGGTCCGCAAGGGTTTCATTCCAGTCTCGACACCGGACGTTGCAAACACCGAAATTTTGCATGGGATTGGCTTTATCCCGCGCGGGCCGGAAACTCAGATTTACAGCATTGAAAACACCGAGCTTAGTCTTGTGGCCACTGCGGAAATTACCTTAGGGGGGATGTACCACAATCAAGTGCTTGAAGCCGATGAGTTGCCCCTGAAATTGGTTGGGATCAGCCATTGCTTTCGAACCGAGGCGGGAGCCGCCGGGCGTGCATCGCGGGGGTTGTACAGAGTCCATCAGTTCACCAAAATCGAAATGTTCGCGTTCACACTGCCCGACCAAAGCAGCACTGTCCATGAAGAGCTCCGGGCGATCGAATGCGAGCTCTTCGATGCACTCGAGATCCCCTTTCGGGTCGTCGATACAGCCACCGGTGACCTAGGTGGTCCTGCTTATCGCAAGTACGATCTGGAAGCATGGATGCCCGGGCGGGGCGATGGTGGCGAGTGGGGAGAGGTCACCAGCACCTCGAATTGCACCGACTATCAAGCACGGCGATTGAACATTCGCTATCGAACCAAAGGCGAAAAGGGGACCCATTACACCCACACGCTCAACGGAACAGCCATCGCAATCAGTCGCGCATTAATTGCAGTGATGGAGAATCATCAGCTTGCAGATGGTTCGATAAAAATTCCGAAAGTTTTGGTTCCTTGGACGGGAAAAGATCGCATTGGGTAACGTTTTTTCAACGACAAAAAAGCGTTTTTCCAGGGTTTTTATGGGTGACGTAAAAAACCTGAAAAGCGAACAGCTTGTTTGAAAAAATTCCACGGAAAAATCTTCGTGGTTGTGGCAATCAGCCGAAGCGTGTGGTATATTTCCTCGCAGTTGATTCAGTAACGCGGAATCAGCGAAGTGACAATTAGAAAAGTTAAACTTGCCTCACCTGGCGGTGGTTGGATTTCGGGCGTGACCAACTGCTGTTGGGTGAGGCTTTTGTTTTTTCTCAAGGCTGCTTTGTAGCCTTCTTGCTACTGTCCATTCTCTGGGCTTTGAATCGACCTGCAGAGGGTTAAAAGCATCGCATCGAAGACTCGTTCCATCGATTGAAAATCGGAGTCCTCGGCTTGGAATTGGACCAAGATCGTTTGGTGCGTGATTCCAAAAGCGATCAGCTTGGCCCGTACGAGAAGATCGAGGTAGTAGAAGTAAAGATCGCATCCACGGGTATCGGCCAGTGGTCCTGGGTGAGAGATCAAATCGGGTGCAAAGCTTTCGCTCTCGATGTTGTCGTACTCGGATTGGATGATTTTGACTGCTTGCTCGATGGCCTGGTCTGGAGTGGTTGACCAATCGAAGCTCAGCACCGAGAGGAACGCCGTAGAGGGGCTTTGGATTTGGAATCCGACAACTTGGTCATCCTGCAAATCCTCGCTGAGGGTCCAGTTATCGGGGTAGGTGATCGAGAGACCCAGTGAGCGGTGGATTTTTGGCATGGCCAGCGATAAATCGAGAGTGGAGCGGGGAAAACATCGAGGACTAGGGACTCTGCAATAGTGTAACGATAAGTAGTCTATCGGTCGCGGAGGGGTTCGATCAGCGGGATCAAGCCGCCTTGAGGGCTTTGGTAGGCGGGGTGCCTTTCCAGCGGTGGTGAACCCACCAGTATTGGCCTGGACGCTCACGGATCGCCCTTTCGAGGCAACCGTTGTACCACTTGGTCATCGAGACGATCGAATCAGGGCAGTCTTGTGATTTCGGATCGGCCACTCCCAGGATTCTTGTTTCAAAGTGGAGCGGTCGGTCTTTTCGGATATTGGAGCAAACCATCATCGGAGCCCCGCTCGATAGAGTAAAGAGCGCTAGGGCTTTGTGGCATGAGGCCAATTGGCCTAGGAATTCGACCCAGCAGCCTTTGGGGCCGCCGTACTGATCGGCCAGTAGCGACAGTGCCCCGCCTCTTGCGAGCAAGGCTTCGACTTGGCCGGCCGATCCGCTTTTGGAGATCATGTACTGGCCGCCCAAGGATCGGAATTGGTCGATGTAGTCGTGAACATAGCCGTTGTCCAGAGGGCGGGCGATGGCCGTTGTCGAGATACCCAAAAGACCGGTCAAAAATCCAGCCAGTTCAAAGTTGCCGAAGTGCCCCGAAACCATGACTTTGGGCCGAGGATCAAGTGCAAAGCGAAGCATTTCTCTGCGATCTGGCAGTTCAAAATGTTCGTACCAGTTCTCGCGGTGGATCTTGCGGGGAGCAAGTGCGATTTCGCAGGCCATCAATATCAGATGCTCCCACATCTGTTTTTGGATCGCCTGCGATTGGGTCAGGGTCCAATTGGGAAAAACGCGATTGAGGTTGCTCTCGACGAGTTTGTGTCGAACTCGAACCACTCGGGTAAAGACGAATGCTGCGATTTGCGCAAGCCGTTGGCATCGTTCCACCGACAACGATTGGATCGTAGCGATGAACAGCCGAAAGACCCAGTACACGAGTCGATCTTTCCAAGTGGTTGACTGTTGCTCGGGGGCATCCATCCTTGCATCGCCTTCCTCGGGCTCTTGACCATAAAATCCGACTCAACAAAATCCGCCTCAACCCGAACCGACATCGCCGTAGCGATCTGGTTTAGAGTGCCCGATACGAGGAGTTTAGCGACCCGGGGTTTTTCCGAGTAGATCAGTGTCGATAGCCTTAGCGTACCGGGGGCAAGGCGTGGGCCCGTCGAAGCAGTCCGATTTGGCCGGAGTGAATTGATTCGTGCAGGGGGCAAAAAAGGAAAGCACCGAGTTTGATCGGCCAGGCCGTGTAGGGCATTTCGGTGGGTTCAAGGAGAGCCGATGCCGGGGTTTGACCCATGAATTCCATCGATGCTATGTGGATTCGTTCGAGCATTCCGAGCATTGTCTGGCGGTCCGGATGGGGGCTTGGGTCCTCCATGGGGTTGGTGCCTCGGGAGTAGCGTTTTCGGAACCAGCCGGGCATGAGCTC
>CAILTZ010000130.1 GCA_903837255.1 uncultured Pirellula sp.
GGTATCGCTAGAGGCTTGTAGTCCGTTCGTCGTATCCGGTAAATCCGACCGCGATCCTCGCCGGCCCTGACGTTGATCCGACGCTGCCACTCTTCAGGGATCCACTCGGGATGCTCGATCACATACCGATACATGTCGACCACCCATAGCGTCCCATCCGGTGCGTTCTCGATCCGTACCGGACGGAACCATGGATCGCTGCTGCGTATAAACTCGCTCTTGCTATCGGCCGCAATCCGTCGTGCTGCCCAACTCGCACCGGATGGCTTGAGCTCATAACGCACCACCAAATTGTGCACCGGTTCGCATACCAACGCATACCCACGCATCGACTCCCCCTGCCCTTCTCCACGGTTGATCACCGTGCTACAAGCCGAAGTGAAACGATTGATCGCGTACAAGTCGTTGAACCGATCGGCTTGCTGGCTGATCGGATACACTGGCGGTATGCTCGGCGGATCGGTGATCAACTGGTATCGACGCTTGGGCTTGTACCCGCTCCGCTCGATCCAACGCTGCGGAATCACATAGTGAAACATCGGCAAACTATTCTCGTTGCCAAACCAATTCCCGTACTCGTCAGTCGTTCGTATGTATTGCGTTACACCAGTCTCCAGTCGCAAGTCACCGGTAAATGGATCGAGACTCAAGTCGGATCCCGCAATCCGCATCTGCTTGGGCTCACCGGCCGGCACTAGCCCCTTGCTGATCGCAGTCTCCTGGTTCTTGCCAGTGACCGTTACTGCATTGGCTCCACCACCGGGTCCAAAATGGAGCCGATGGTCCATTCCATAAGTAAACCCGTGCACGCGGTGCTGGGGGTTCCCCTCCGGAAAGCCTGTCACCAAAACGGTCTTCTCGTCGCACTTGCCGTCCCCATCGGTGTCCTGTGCGTAAATGATATCGGGGGCACAAGCGATCACGACCCCAGTGCCCCAGGCGTAGATCCCAGCCGGATAGTTTAGCCCGTCGAGGAACACGGTGCTCTTGTCCATCACACCATCGCCATCGGTATCCGATAACGTCTTTACGCAACCGGTCTTGCCACCACCCAAAGGGTAATCTCCCATCTCGACGACCCAGATCTTGCCGTCGCTGCCCCAAGCGATCCCGACCGGGTCGGTCACCAGCGGCTCGCTTGCCACCAGCTCAATCGTGTAGCCTTCAGGAACCTCCATGCTTGCCAACGATTCCTCGGGGCTGCGCGGTTGGTCGGCTAGCCGCTGCTGCTTGGTCATCTGCAAGACACGATCGACGATCTTCTCTTCGGTACCCGACTCCCACCTTCCGGGTTGCCCGTAATAAAGCATCGAGCCGTCGACTTCATAACCACCTTCGCCTCGCACGCGCTCGCTGGCCACATAAGCAAAAACGTCGTCGACATAGCCTGCCACCCAAACGTTTTCGAACTGGCTGAGCTCTTTCTCGAATCGGATCTGATAGTCGACGACGACTTCGCCTCCCATGAAGACCCAAGCCAGATCTTTGCCGAAGCTCCACAGGTGCACTGGGGCAGGATAAGTCTCCGGGATCCGATCCTTGCGAGACAGTAGCTCCAACCACGTGTTGGCGAAACTCCGCTCGTGGGTCGAACCACTCTTTTGCATCGTCTCAAGCTTTTCCTTGTTTGGACGTTCGCTCGCAAGCGCCACGAGCATGAACGCTGCGTTGGTCGGCTTGGGGAGCGGCTTGAGCTCCTTGCCCAGGACCGCTTGGACCGACTCGGCCATCTCCGCCCCATGCTTGCGAGACAGTTCGATCGTCCCACGTGGGTTCGGGTTCGCATCCGCCCCGCAACCGATGATCGGTAGTGCAATGCAACCTGGATTCTTCTGCTCGATGATGCCTGCGGAGATCCCTCCCCAGTCGCCACTGATCTTGTTCTCGTTCGGTGAGATCGAGGTGCTATGACAAGCGTACTGATAGGAGACCGCGACGAGTTTTCCAGCGTCATCGAGAATTCGCAAGACACGAACGTTACGATCCACCGGACCATCGTCGACGGTGCCGATTCCAACCCATTGCTTGTCCTTGAGCATCCGCCGATTGATTGCAAACTCTGCGCGCCCTAGCCCGTACTCAACCGTGCCAGGTTTGAGTTTTGCCGAAGCATCGAGGATGACCTGCGCGATGCGATCGATGTTCATCTGCGTGGTGCGCAACATCGCTTGCTGCTGGTCTTCAGGCATCGGAACCCCAAAAAGGTTCGGGATGAGTCCGTCCAAGTGTGGGGCGGTATGAGAATGCGTGGTGCAAAAGACGATGCGAGAGCGAGGAATCTTCAGCGTGGGCAATACCTTTTCGAGCACCTTCTCGGTCATCACCGCCGAGATTCCAATCGCATCGATCGAAACAATCACTAGCGAATCGGCATCGAGCCCAGTGGGCCCAATGGAAGGTGCGGTTTGGTCAGGGGCCCTTGGGGACATCACCAAGGCACGCGCTGAGAGCCGATCCTCGATCCCCGCCGATGGCGTCAATCGGCTCGCATAGCCACTGAGCCTGACCGGCTCGTCAGGCGTGATATCCACCTTGGCCGCACCCACGAGCCAGTTGGCAACCGCCGTCGCACTCTCGTTGGGCTCTGCGGCATGAGTCGCAGGACTGGTTACAGAACTGGCTACGAAAACGGCAAGCCAAGCAAACGCAGAAACAATCCATGAAAACCGATTGGAATCGCCGTGGAATCTCATGATTACCTCAAAAAAGTTCCGGTGTTATCAGCCCAGATTATAACCGATATCGACCACCCATTGGGACCCAAAGATAACTACATCCCAACGTAGCCTCAGAGCGATAGCCGAATACCGTCAAATCGACATTTGGAACATTTTAGGAAAGATTGGATTCGAATTTATTTCGGTGTGTGCCGAGGGGGTTTTGAAAGCGGTTGGGCGCAAGCCCTCCGGTGAAGGGTCATTTGCCGATTACTAGGAAATGCAACTTCATCAATGTCCCGATTTGACGGTATTGGGCGATAGCCGAAGCTTTCGGCTTCCTTTTCCGGATCATCCGCAGAGTCGTAGGGAATCCGATTGCACCGCCAAGCACGCAAAGCACGCAAAGACAAAGAGAATGCGGACTTGAACTGAACCACCAGCTTCTCGCCTGGCTCTTAGACTTCGCGATCTTAGCGCCTTGGCGGTGAACTGGTTCTCTTTTACTCGTGACGCAGCGCCTCGATCGGATTCATCTTGGCAGCTCGCGTCGCAGGGTAGATCCCAAAGATCAATCCAACCGCAAGCGAGATAAAGAACGCCCCCGGGATACTCTCTGGCACGATCGATGGCTTGACGACCCGTACCACTTCGGGGAGATCCGCCATCTGTTTGGGGAACCAAGCGGTCGCAAGCTCACGAGCCAAATCGACCGCTGGACTGCAGAAAAGTCCAAAGAGGATCCCCAAAATCCCGCCAGTCAAACTCAGCACGCTGGTTTCGACCAAGAATTGGCGTACGATGTCTCCCCGTTTGGCACCTAGCGCTCTGCGGATGCCGATCTCGCGAGTCCGTTCGGTGACCGTCGCAAGCATGATGTTCATGATCCCGATGCCACCGACGAGCAGCGAGATCGCCGCAATCATCCCCATAAACAACATGAACATCGCACGCGTCGTGCGAGCTTGTTCGAGCAGCTCCAAAGGTACAACCACCGAGATGTCTTCCATCTTATCGTGGCTCACCAAAGCCGCCTGCACCAACTCAGCCGTCTTCTTGACCTCAGAAACATCTCTGCACCTGAGAGTGATCTGGTTGAGCTCGATGATCTCCCCTTCACGCGACCCGGATCGCATGGTCATGATCGTATCGCCGATGCGTTGTTGCAGCGTTTGGATCGGAATGTAGACGTCGTTGGAGAAATCCTGAGCCGCCATCGATCCACCGATCGCTGCAGTGGCACCCTTGGGCTTGAGCACGCCGACAATGAGATAAAAATCTTGGTTCTCAGGCATGTAGATCCGCTGCCCAACGGGATCTTCGTAGGGGAACAGCCGTTCGGCAACCTTAGCAGACAACACGCAGTGGCAGTCGCGTGAGAAGTTCTCGACGTCGGTAAGGAATTGCCCCGAAGCGATCTCGAGCTTCGTCACGTCGGCATACTCGGGTGTGCAGCCGACCAAACGACCGTCGAGCTTGCGGTTCTTGAACTGAAACTGACGACGCATCTCTCGGATCGGAATCGCGCTTTTGACGGTAGGAATGGTGGCCACGAGCATGTCGTATTCTTCGCGAGTCAGTCCGTAGGGGGTCAAGCCTTGGCTGGACATCTTCTCGCTCGGCGGCTTGACGGTCCGAATCATGATCGTGTCGGCCCCGAGGCTCTCGATCTGACGCTGGGCTTCGTCACCGATCCCTTTGGAGATCGCCAGCAGCCAAATCACGCTGGCCACGCCGATGAAGATCCCCAAGACGGTCAGGATCGAACGCATCGGGTGAAGCCACAGGCTTTTGATCCCGAGCTGAATGGTACCTAGTAGAATTCCCATAGCAAATCTTCCCCGAGCCTCTGGTGTGAGCGATTAGACTTCCACTGGCATGTTTTCGATCGCGTAGCGAGCCGCTTCCTCGCGGACCTGCTGTGTGTTGACTTTATCCCATTGCAGTCGACCATCTTTCAATCTCACCACCCGTTTGGCTCGCTTGGAAACTTCATCTTCGTGCGTGACCAAGATGATGGTGCGTCCTTCGTTGTTGAGCCGTTCGAAGGTTTGTAGGATCTCTTCGGTGGTTCGGGAGTCGAGGTTCCCCGTCGGTTCGTCGGCGAGGATAAAAAAAGGATCGTTGACTAGCGAGCGAGCGATCGCGACCCGCTGCTGCTGACCA
>CAILTZ010000131.1 GCA_903837255.1 uncultured Pirellula sp.
CAAGCTCTAGGTTCGCCTTGGCTTGGCTCTGCATCTGTTCGGCCGAGCGAAGTTTCATTTCGGCCGTATCGACAGCCAATTGGCCTTCCCTCAATGAGGCTTCGTAGAGCAAAACGGCTTGGGATAGCTTCAACTCGGCGAGTTCGAGTTCGAGTTTTTTTACTTTGGCACTCTCGAGCTCGACCAAAACCTCTCCTTGTGCCACATCCGCTCCAGGCTGAACCAAAACCCTTTCGATTCGATCCCCGGGTATCGCGGAGAGTTTGAGAATCCCCTGCGTAGGTTGCAAACGCCCTTGGGCCACGATGCTTCCAGACGGGGACTTGCCCCCTGCGGTTGGCGACGTTGGACCTTGCGCACGCGGTTGCCTAAAAGTGCTTGCCGAACCCCCAGCCAATACCGCAATGACGAGAATCCACGTGGAAAAAACCCTCGAAAACCCGAGCGACTTCGCTACCGACAGATTTCTTTTAAAATGTCCGGTTATCATTCCGTTAGCAAAACGTTTCCGCGATCGGCTCTGGGACTTTTTACAGGTCAAACTTGGATTCCAAACCACCGGTTTCTAGGGTAATTCGAGTCTTGGTCCCGCGAGAGGTTCCCCCCAAAAGATTACCGAAAAGATTACCAAAGAATTTCCTGACGATGGATGGCAAAAACCGATGATCCCCCGCACCAGCGAGCGGGCAACGCAATTCGATCCGGCCACCCGCTCGAAAATCTCTCTTGGACAAAGCCCCTCGATCCGAGCCCAGGGCCTGTGCCACTATTTCGGCCTAGGTGAGCTGCGAAAGCAAGTCCTCTTTGACAACCATCTGAGCGTCTACCCCGGCGAAATCATCATCATGACCGGTCCGAGCGGGTCGGGGAAAACCACGCTCTTGACCCTTCTCGGGGCCCTGCGCAGCGTCCAAGAAGGAAAACTCGAGGTCCTCGGCCAGTCGCTCGTGGGCGCAAGCCCCAAAGCCATGGAGCAGTTCCGTCGCCAAGTCGGATTCATCTTCCAATCCCATAACTTGTTCGAATCCCTGACGGCCACGCAAAACGTTCGTATGGCCCTGGAACTTTGCCACCCTGAACTCTCGGCTCGCGAACAACTTGCAGCGGCCCAGCAAATCCTCGCGGCCGTCGGTCTAGAAAACCGAATGCACTATCGGCCCAAACAGCTCTCGGGGGGCCAAAAGCAACGCGTTGCGATCGCTCGTGGCTTGGTGCACGAACCGAAATTGGTCCTGGCCGACGAACCAACCGCCGCCCTGGACGAACAAAGTGGGCGTACCGTCGTCGAACTGCTCCAACGACTCGCTCGCGAGAAACAAACCACCATCGTGATCGTCACGCACGATAACCGTATCCTCGATGTGGCCGACCGGATCCTTACTCTCGTCGATGGATCCATTCGCAGCGATGCTCTGGTCAAAGAAGCAGCGATCATCACTCAAATGCTCGCCCGTTGCCGAGTCTTCGAACGGGTCACCCCCCGAACACTCACTCGCGTTGCCGATGCATTCAAAATCGAAAACTTCGCTCCAGGCGAACTGATCATCCGCGAGGGAGACCCCGGGGATCGCTTCTACCTGATCCGACAGGGGCGAGTGTCGGTTCGCCGAGGTCATCCCGAACAAGAAGTCATCCAACTGACCGAGGGTGACTTCTTCGGTGAAATGTCACTTCTCTCGGGCCAACCCCGTAACGCCAGCGTCTGGGCCACCGAAGCTTGCCTTTTGTATTCGCTCAACCAAGACCGTTTTCGAGCCGCTCTGGCCGATACGGTCACCATGGAAGCTGAGGTTCGCGAAGCCTACTTCGATCGCCAATAGATCCTCCCTTTGGCCAAAGCTGCCCGGCTACTTTTTTTCGTCGCTACTTTTTGTCGTCGGTCTGGCGCTGCATCCGCAGCCACCAACGCATGGTCTGGGTGACCTTCTCGGCTTGCTGGACATGCGCCCAGTGGTCTACCCCCGGTAGGGTCACCAGCGTCCAGTCTTTTGCAAGATGCTCCCAAGTACCATTCAAGGCTGGTGCCAGCAGCGCCTTGTCGGCCAGACCATGGAATTGCAATACCGGCATCTGGATTTTGGGGACCTGGGGGATCTGATAAGGCTCCCGGGGGTAGTTGCGCCGATAGTAATTCATCAGCCCGTTGATCGAGGACTTCTCAAATGCCTCCTTGTAGAGAATACGGTCTTGCTCGGTCTGAGTCGGAACGATACTCGATAAAATCGTGGCATTGAGGAACTTGTGGGACTCTTTATCCTGAAAGCTCCTGGCATACTCAGATGCTCTATGCTGCTTGGAATCCTCGGCCATCAATTCCCGAACAAGGCACGACATGTGCGGCAGGTTGACGATCACCAGCTGCTCGACGATCTGAGGATGAGCCATAGCCGTCGACCAACAGATCGCTCCGCCCCAGTCATGCCCCACCAGCGTCGCCTTCGATGC
>CAILTZ010000132.1 GCA_903837255.1 uncultured Pirellula sp.
CTTCGTGCTTAGCACCCTATCAACTTGTCCCAACCGGGGCCCATTCGTCAAGTCGAATGTTGGAGTAGATTGCGAGAGTTTTTCAAAAGAGCGGACTTTATTTTTATGCTAGCAAATCACTATGCGATTGCTGGCTGATTTTGCGGGCGGGGACTTGATCGCAGGACAATACAGTTCGCAAAGATGGGATTTTTGATTGATCAATCTGAACTGCGGAATCAACGCAAGTCCCTGATAAGCAGGGGCTTGCAATCAAGGAAATCAGCAAGCTACCGACGAACAAAAAGAAAACGGCTCGTCCGCTGAATTTGTAGGTAAATGGAATAACATTCCTAAGCTGGAGGGGTTTGGATTTTTTGCTTTCCGCAGATAACAAGCACTGGGATACCCAGGAAACTTTGCGATGCGGCTAAGCGATTCGATGCCACTTGCCTTTGGCCATAATGCGATAAATCCCCGAGGTCTTGGGGCAGAGCACCCAAGACGCACAGCATCTTTATTGTCGTTTATCTACTAAGCTAAACCAAACCAACGTTTACGCTACTTGCGCTGAGCCAAAACTCTGCTGAGAAGTTACTTGAACTCTGCAAGGGTATCGCAAACGGCTGCCTTATCGAGGTGCCAGTGCTTTCCCGTCCTGATCCACGGGATACAACGCATTTTGCTCTGTGAGTTTCAGCTCCATGCGATGTCGCAAGCCGTTGAGCTTCTCGGGCTGAGAATCAGCCAAATCGGTTTGTTCATAGGGATCCTTGCCCAGATCAAATAGCTGCATCCGAGGCGAGGATGGCTCGGGCAAGTAGTGGTAGATGAGCTTCCAATCACCCTCTCGAAAAACCGAAAAGTGATTGCTGCGATGGGGAGCATGCGGGAAATGCATCACGAATTCTCGGTCCAACAAGGCTTGTTCGCTATACGCGAAAATATTTTTTAGCGAACCTCCGTCCACAATGTGACCCGAAGGGATATCAAGCTGGACTAGCTCAGCGATCGTTGGAAAGAGGTCGTAGATTGCTCCCCAGCCTTTGCGGATCTGCCCCTGGGGGATCGGTAGGCGTTCCTGCCAAGGGTTCTGTTTGGAGGTTTGAGCCCAGGCAGCGATAAACGGCACCCGCATGCCTCCTTCGTAGTGCGATCCTTTCTTGCCTCGCAAGGGTGCCGAACTGGCCACCGCATGGGGGTCGCCCAGCGGTGCATCCGATCCGTTGTCGCCCAAGAAAAACACCAAGGTGTTTTCGGCGATGCCTAACTCTTCAAAGCAATCGAGCATTTTGCCGAGCGAATCGTCCATCCCCTGGACCAACGATGCAAACGCCAAGGCTTGTTTGGAAAACTTGCCTGTAGGATCTTCGACCTCAAACCGAGGGTCGGATTGGAACGGTGCATGCACTGCGTAATGGCAGAAGTTCAGGAAGAACGGTTTGCCTTCCTCGACGCACGCTTTGACATGCTTCTTGGCTTCGCGAGTGAGCGCCTCGGTCAGAAAAATCTCCTGGCCATGGTACGCATCTAAACCCGGGACAGCATGCGTGGGCATGGGACCATCGGCCCCGAAGTTCTTGGTCCCGTAGTAGCTACCCGGTTGGCCGATCGATGAGCCGCCGACATTGATGTCAAAGCCCAGGTTGCGAGGATCGCTGCCGACACTCTCGCGAGGACCGAAGTGCCCTTTGCCGACATGGATCGTTCGATACCCGGATTGTTGCATCAAGCGGGCCAATGTGACGCTTGATGCATCGAGCCCCTTCCAGTTCCAGTCCGGCGGACCCGATGGGCCGCGATTGTTCGAGTCGGGATTGATCCAGGTCGTCGTGCGATGCCGAGCGCTGTTCTGGCCCGTCATGAGCGAAATACGCGACGGTGAGCAGACGCTCATCGCGTAGAACTCACTGACGCGAACCCCGAGTTTCGCTAGCCGCTCCATGTTTGGCGTTTTGTACCATCGATTCAAAGGATGCTCGACGGGAGTGCCGTCCTTGTCGATCAAAAACCGGACCGAGGTGTCCATGAGTCCCATGTCGTCGACCAGGACGATCATGATGTTGGGCTTACTGCCCCCCTGCCCTGCGGCGTTCTGGGCCCTGATATCGGCTCTGAAACTCGTCGCCACAATCGCCATCAGCAGCGTCGCGCCGTAACGTGCAATTCTCAGTAGGTCTTGTAAGGTATTCATGAGAGCTTGAATTTCGAGTTGTGAAATTTTTTTTCTATGAGCCATCCTTGGCAGACCACAAGCCTCGGTAGTTTAAGGCTTTAGGCTTTAGGCTCAATACCGTCAAATCGGGACATTGATGAAGTCGCATTTTCCAGTAATCGGCAAATGATAGCGGAGCAGCGCAAGCTGGCCGGTGAGTCTAAATATCCAGTGGTTTCCTGAGTGTTCGAGCGTGGAACACTACACTTGACCTTTCACCGGAGGGCTTGCGCCCAACCGCTTTCAAAAACCCCTCGGCATGCGCCGAAA
>CAILTZ010000133.1 GCA_903837255.1 uncultured Pirellula sp.
GTACGATTCCACCACACAGAGCCACTGGCTGCGAATGGAGTTTGCGTCGACGATCCGGGTAATCGACTAAACCGAATCGAAGGGCATAGTGACGCACAAAGGGGGTCAATGCAATCGACAGCCCTAATCCTATCAGGGTCGCTACGAGCGGAAGAACAATCGGCGGAACAGTAGGGGGCACGGTACCCTGCGAAACCTATGACTCGAGTAATCAGTTATCTTTACAGACGGTTTTCGTAACCAGTTTTACCAAGCAATTTTAACCGTGGAGCATCGCCTGTGGAACAAAGGCGGGTTGCTATGACCGAGCCTCGAAATTCCTGGCTTGATTTGAGCCGATGCTTCCTTGTGCTTATATCCTGGTTCAAGCTCTGCACAATGGCTAGTCGCGGCCAACAACTTTCTCGATAAAATCCTACGTCTTTCCGACCGAAAAAATACTCAAATAACCGGACAACTGAATGTACAAGCGCTGCTCGATGTTTCCTCATGCACTACCCCCGTGGATGCAGGTTCTGGCGATCCTCGTGACCTTTCCCATTGCTTGGCAGCCGCTTTCGAGTCTGTTTGCGGCCGATCCAATCCTGCCCAAAATCAAGCCGCATTGGGTTGAAAATAACGGTTTTTGGTACTCAAGACCGACGGAATCGGGCCGCAGCCAGTTCGTTTGGGTCCAACCTTTGGAGAAGAAAATCCTACGCGCAGATTCCCTCGAAGAACTCGAAAAGCAAGCGGGGCTTTCCCTGCGAAACTTAGCCTCCACCGGCCGTATCGAACCCTCCGAAACTCTCGATGAAGCCAGGATCGATATCGAGATCAAAAACACCACCAACCAATCCGTCGAGCTCTTCTGGATCGATTTCCAAGGTGCTCCGCAATCCTACGGCAAACTAGCTTCGGGCGAATCGCGTGGCCAATCGACCTTCGCCGGCCACTCTTGGGCCGCCTCCGTCGACGGCAACAAACCTATCTGGACTGGACAGGCCAGCACCAAGGGGCAAGTTCTCGAAATTCAACCCATGGAAATCGAAACCCAATCGCTCTTCCCCCGGCGGCAAGGACGCCGCAGGCAAGCCAATCGCGCCCCGAGTAGCGCCCCGGCCAACCCAGGACCAGAAAACCCGTGGAAAGTTGAAAGAAGCGATCATCAACTCCGCTTTGTCTCGGACTCCGGACAAATCGCCTTGGATACAGCCAATTTGGATCAGGCCAAGGGCTCCGATTCGAATCGATACGACCAACCAATCCACTGGTCGCCCGACTTTCGCTTTGCCTTCACCGTGCAGACCGAACAAGGTGACCACCGCGAGATCGTGATCGTCGAATCGTCACCTCGCGATCAATTGCAACCCAAACCAAAAACGATTCGATACGACAAACCAGGGGATAAACTCGATCGTCCTGAACCAAGACTCTTCGACTTGCAGTCTGGCAAATTGGTGCCACTGGATAAAACACTATTCGCGAACCCTTGGTCGATCGATCAAATCCGTTGGGATCCAAGCTCATCGCGATTGACGTTTTTGTACAACCAGCGTGGACACCAAGTCCTACGACTCATCGCAATCGATCCGCTGACCGGATCAGTAAGCTCGCTGATCGAGGAAGCCAGCCCAACCTATATCGATTACGCCGCGAAGGCTTATCGGGAGTGGATCCTCGACGATCGAGAAATCCTTTGGGGGAGCGAACGCGACGGTTGGTACCATTTGTACCGATACTCAGCCGACGACGGCGAACTGATCAACCAGGTCACCAGCGGCCAGTGGGTGGTGCGCTCTATCGATCGGGTCGACCAATCCAACCGTCAGATTTGGTTTTATGCAGGGGGTATCGCCCCCCATCAGGACCCTTATCAGCGTCACTATTGCCGCGTGGATTTCGATGGGCAAAACCTAACACAGCTGACCCGAGGCGACGGCGACCACTCCGTCGAGATATCGCCTGACGGGCAGTGGTTGATCGATACCTATTCGCGTGTCGATATGCCTCCTGTACACGAGTTGCGATCGTCCAGCAGCGGTGAGTTGATCCTGGAATTAGAACGGTCCCAATCCGACGGGCTTTGGACCCAAAGCAATCAGCCGATTCGTTTCGTCTCCAAGGGTCGAGATGCAACGACCGACATCCATGGAATCATCGTTCGACCCAGCAAGATCGAGCCTGGGAAAAAGTACCCAGTGATCGAAAACATTTACGCGGGCCCTCAGGATTCTTTCGTCCCCAAGGCTTACTCGGGTCTCTCAGAATACCATGCGCTGGCCGACCAAGGATTCGTGGTTGTCAAAATCGATGGCATGGGAACATCCAACCGAAGCAAAGCCTTTCACGACGTGAGCTATCGCAATCTGAGCGACGGTGGATTTCCCGATCGGATCCTATGGATGACCGCCGCGGCCAAAGAGTATCCAGAGATGGATATCGAGCGGGTCGGCATCTATGGCGGTTCGGCTGGAGGCCAGAACGCCCTAGCTGCCTTGTTGTTCTTTGGCGATTTTTACGATGTAGCCGTATCCGACTGCGGATGCCATGACAATCGGATGGACAAGGTCTGGTGGAACGAACTGTATATGGGTTGGCCTGTCGGTCCCCACTACGAGGCGAACTCAAACGTCGTCAACGCGCACCGTTTGAAAGGAAAACTGCAACTGGTCGTCGGGGAACTCGACACGAATGTTGATCCGGCCTCGACCATGCAAGTCGTCGATGCACTGGTTCGAGCCGACAAGGATTTTGAGCTGCTTTACATCCCCGGCGGGGGACACGGCGTGGGTTCGTCCGCTTACTGCAAACGCAGACGCGACGATTTTTTCCGTCGGCATTTACAAGGACCCATCGGAGATCCTACCGGTCAGTAACCTACCCGATGCCTAACGCAATCCAGCTGATCATCCTTGGTCGCTTCGCTGAAGATCGGGTGGCGGATCAAAGGTTTGAAGATTTGCCCATTCGGACTTGTGGTCGCGGCGAACGATGCGGAAGTATTTGCTGATGGCCTCCTTGGCATATTGGCCGCCGTCGGTCGCACGCAGTAGCTCGCCCAACGATTCGACGTGGTCCGCAAAATTAGCTTGGGATTTCTGCGGAGTTTTTCTGGCTCGCCCAAAGATGGGGAAGGCTGCAATGATGGCAACCATGGCAAGAACGGCGGCGTGGATGGTCATCACATTGAAAGGCCAAACCGTTAGCATCTCGAAACCTTGATGCTCCTCCTGTGGCAACCCCAGTCGTATCGGAGGATCGGAATCCATCGACAAAAAACCAACCGTACCGGTTGGAACTCTGTCAATAATTTTGTTGGCCAACCTACGATTGCCTCGATTGAGCAAACTCAAATTGGACAACACCGAGCTGTTAGCGAGCACAATCACCTTGCTCGTAGCTGCCTTGTATTGAATCTCGGTGATCAACGGCGACCCGTCCTGGCTAGCAAGCAAGACGGTAGCCTCCATGCGATCGCCAGGAACGATCCCCTTGGCAATCGACAGGAGCTCTTCATCGTCGGTGTTCCAAACCCGCGTCTTTCTGCCGATGCTTGGTTTAAAAATCGATGGCAGAGCGAATCCATATTTCCTGGGGGGCGGAGGCGTTACGCCTGCCGGAGTAGCTGTCTGCCAATCGAGCTCCTTAAGGATGCCATCGAGTTCTAGAGCAGTGAACGGCTTAAGCGTCGATCGCGCATAAAACTTAGCATTCGCCAACGCATTATCATCGGCCCATTCACCCTGGAATCCATTGACCTTGCGAACGGGTCCCGGAACCTGTCTCCAAACAAACCAAGGTGTTAGCAGGAGCTCTCGGTATTGGTCCCTGTGGACATCCAAGTGATTGGCCTCCTTGGACAACTGTATCTTGCTCCGAGCTCGCGCTCTGGCATCTAAAGTATTCGTTTGATCGTTTGATACTTGTTCCCAGTAATCTGCCTGTGGCGAATAATCGCGTCCAACGTACACCAGGGTCTTGCTCCCCGAGTTTAACCACTTTTCGAACCGATCGAGTGTCTGCTTGCTGTGAAGCGGGAAGTAATCCGGTGCCCAAATGATCGTCTGAACCCGCTTGTCCATGGTCGGGCTAAGTGTACTGAGGGTTTCCGTATCGAGACTCCGAGCTTTCATCATCTCTCTAAACACCGTTAGCCCCCCTGGGCTCATCTCCGCCTCGAGCGAATCGCTTGTTCCGTAAACATTCGTTACTTCCGTCCTGCAACCGGCAAGACCTGCCGAAAGGATCGCTAACAGCACTGATGAAAACCAAGACGGCATTGATGAGGCTCCCACAGCCGGGCCGTCGGCAGCGGTTGCCAAATGGGATGCATCCTGGCGCTTTTCCGATTCCTTGATCGCGGCTTCAAAGGCCCCTAAATCCTCCCACACCGGTTCGAATTGCTCTCGGCTGATCGTCCTGCGACCGAAATAAGCTTCTTCGAACAGCGTAATCACCCGACGCAATCGAGTTTGCAGGGACTTGTGTGGTGCCAACTCTCGGAGATACCGATAATTCGTCTTGCCCTTTGCCAGCGCAATGCACCGGGCCGAGTCGAGCTCCACAAGTAGATAGCTAAAAAGGTACACGATGGACCGGTTGTAATCCCCTTTGTCCCGAAACGCACCAGCCTGCGCTTTTAGACCCACCAAACCCTGTTCGAGCTCTACAGGCAAATCGGAATACTTTGCCTGCTGAATCGCGATATTCTCATGCGCTGTCGTAGCACGCTGTCGGCGAAAATACGCCAAAACCTCCTGATTTATAGCCAGCCATACGACCCCTGCGATCAACAAAAGGGCCAAAATGGTCCAAAACAGATACATAAGAAGATCCGTGATAAATCGCCAAAGGTCACTCCAAAAAGTTGTTGGGGTCGACGCAGTGCTTGAGCCCGTGGTCCAGTTAGAGTTTGAACCATCGTTTCCAAACAACCACGACCAAAAATCTTGACCCGACTCGACCTTCGACCAATCGCTGCGACCCTCTAGATTGTCGCGCCCCAAAGGCGTTGCGTTGTATTGCACATCTTCCTTCTTCACATCGGCCCATACAGGGCTCGTCCCTCTTTGCAGGATGTCCTCATCCGAGCGTCGAGCCGTCTGAGCGAAAGCTAAACTGCAGCAGAGCCATGAACAAACAAACACAAACACCAGATCTCTGGCTTTAAACACGCTGTTTGACCTCCGCTTCGCGAAACCTGCGGGCCTCGGCCTTGAGTTTCAATTCCAATTCCCAACCCTCGCCCCGGATCCGCGTATTCATGTAAATCAGGAAGCGAACGATCGTTCCCCAAAAGGCCACAGCCCACAGTGCTAGCGGATAGAAAATCAGGTCCATCCACCATCCCCACGCCCAGGCACCGACAACACTGCCGATCAAAAAGATAAAAGCCAAATTCAGAACCAACAGAAAAACACAAGCCACAACACCTACCATCAGGGTAGAACCAAAAAGCTCACCTCCCGCCTGATGCAGCCGGCCGGCCCGATTGGAATAGGTAATAGCCGTTTTGCGATCAACGGCCTTGGACGCAACCATCTTGCACCGCTCCAAGAGCAAGATCTCCGGTGCGAACGGGCGAAAGCTCCTGACCGCGGCAAGGATCAGCAGGAGTAGAAAGATCCAAAAACTACCGATACTGTTGGAGACCGCCCTATTATCAAGGAGATAATCGCATAGGACGATCAAGGCGATCAGTGGAATGATACCTCGCAGGAAAGACAAAATCCAAACCACGGAAACCCACTGCTTACGCAAGGTTCCGAACGCCTCTCCCGGAGTGTTGGAAATCCCGAACATCGTGTTGCCTAAGGACATCGTAACGCCAGCCATCGCCAACGGCGATTCCACATACACTAGACCGGCCATCCACGAAAGGAAGAGGAAGCGTGGCCAAGCATCGTTGTCCGGTTGATACCCTCCCAAAACGGTCCTAGAGCCCAGCAACAGGGTGTTGAGGATTGCAAATGGAATCATTCCCACAAACGCTGGCCCCAGAAGCGTCGGACCATAGCGTCGCAGAATCGCGAGGCTCAAGTCCAGCAATTCATCCAAGTTTCGCTGGGTGATGACAATGGCCGTTTTGTCCAACTGCATGCTTTAGCTCTCCAAGCCGTGAGCCTCGGAAGCATGCGAGGGATACCCTAGCACACAAAAGTAAAACATCAGCAACATCGCACTAACTATCGCCCAAAGAATCTTGATCATGTAAGGTAGCGGAGATGGGGAAACGAAACCTTCGGTAAATGCAGCCAAGATAAACAGAATTGCCGAGACCATAATAATCGGAAGCGATTTCTCCGCGTTTTTGATGAACGAATCGATCCGGGTCAGCCCGTTGGTCGCTATCCAACCTACTCCTAATCGCAAGCCTGCTGCGGCGGATAGCGCGATCGCGGTCAGTTCAAATACACCATGCGCCGTCACGAACTCAAAGAAGTTATTTCCCTGGCTCACTCCTGGCCGGGCCATGTACCCAAAACTCGCTCCGAGGAGCAAGGCGTTGTAAGCCAGTTTTACCAGGGTCGGCAGGATCAGCGGGCCCAGTGCGAAACACTCCAAACCAATACTGGTATTGTGCTGGATGTAGTAGGCTGCAGAAACCGCATACCTATCGTAGTTTCCTTCGACCGGTGAAGCGTACATTTTCTCAAGAGATTCGATCTGCTTTGCGCCCAAGATGCTCTCGGCAAAATTTGGGAACAAACCTTCTGCCCAACCCAATACCGCTGCGATGCTGAACATGCCGAAAAAAAGATAGAAGGCGATTCTTACACAGACATCGCTAAAAACCGCTCGTGGTGCAGTTTCAAACACGAAACGATACCATCGTGATACCGGAAAGGTATTCGAACTGTAAAGCCGGCTGTGGGATCGCGCCACGAGCCGCTGCAAATAATCGATCGTCGCCGGTGGCAGCTTGAGCTGCTCGGCCATAGCAAGGTCCGTGCAGGCCGCACGGTAAAGCGCAGAAAACCGCATGGCTTGCTGCGGGTTCCAACGCTTCAATGGTATCTCGCACAGCTCATCGAGCGCGATCCAACCCGTGCGTCGTTGTTCGACAAGTTCGGCTGTTCTCATACGGAAACCTGTGACCTCTCGCCCTTCCCTATACCGGTCGCTCCACTGAAAGCATCGGACTTGTCATTCGATTTCCATTGGGCGTCATACTCTCGCTTGTAAAGCGCACTCAAAAGCAAATCCGGATCGGTCGTCGGGGGTACTCCAGCTTTTTCCATCAATGCATTTGCCAACAACGCCGCCATCTCTCTTCGCCTACTTACGGGCAACCTTCCCCGCCGCTCAACGTACAGCGCAACTGTCCGCAACATCGTTCTGGACATCCGAAAACTTGGCGAAATCTCTCCGAGCAACCGATCGATGGCCGGATCATTGAGCTTCAGCTTGGGTGGTACCCATTTCCGCTCGTCGATCACCACCA
>CAILTZ010000134.1 GCA_903837255.1 uncultured Pirellula sp.
GCTTGATCGCGGAGCGTTTGCTCAATGATCTCATCGAGTTTTTCGATCGCGGTCTTGGGTAAGCCTTTGCCGACGGCTTCTTCGACTTGTTTCCACATCGGTATGCGTTCCTTGGGGAATCTGGGTTCGCTGTAGCGGCTTGGGGGCTGGGATTGCGCGAAGCCTATGGTGCAAATGGCTACGAGCAAAAGGGTATGGATCAGTGTGGCAGTCGTTGTTTTCAAAGGTAAACGATGGTACATCGGATGCCCAATGGTTTCATGAAAAGGGTTGCTTGAAGATTGCGAGGAATCCATGATGCAATACTACAACGGCAATCGTAGGATTATCTTAGTGAAGAAATCAAGCCGATGGAGGGCTTGAGACGTCGAGCCCTAGAAATTCGCGAACGACGGGTCGGCTCAGTAGTCGGGGATTGACATGAGGTCGGCGGGCCAGCAGGTGGGCTTGGGCTTGCTCTGGGCTCATTCCCTTGTGCTTGACAAGCCAGCAGATGACGATGGTCGCAGATCGTGCTCGGCCGGCTTTGCAGTGGACATAAACACGTTGGTTTTGTTTGGCTTTTTGGTGAAGAAACTCGACCCCCTTTTGGACTGCCTCGAGCGAGGGTGGATTGAAATCGACGGTAGGGAGCCAGAGCTGTTCGATGTTGTGTTGTTGGTAAGCTTCTTTAGGTCCAGGGTATTCCTGGCACATATTGATGACGCCGCGAACTTGGAGTTTGGCGAGCTCGGGGACATCCCTTTTGAGGGGCAGAGCCCCGAGGATGACGTTGGGGTCGACCGAGTCCCACCAGTGCCGTCGATGCAGGACGCGTGCCAGGAGATAGTTCCAGGCGAAGGTCGGTAGGAACAAGCTGCGGGCGAAAATAGGCAGCATGTTAGGTACTAAAACTGATCGAAGGTAAGTGGATCGGTGTCCCCGCTAGAATCATTATCTGCGGAGGGAATCAAGTTGGTCGCGTGATCGTCGATGGTCGACATGGTGTTTGAGAGGCCACGCGATGGTGCACGCATTTCCTGGATGAATTTATGGTCGCAGGGGGCGATGGCAGAGACTCTCATGGTGGGTAGTTTGCTGGTGGGAGTCCATTTTGCGGCGACGACGGTGATGTTGTCGGTACCGCCACCTTGCTTGGCTAGTTGCACGAGCGATTCGCAAATGGATTGCATCCGACCGCCGGTGGCCAGAACTTTTTCGATGGTTGCATCGTCGACATGTTTGTTCAGACCATCGCTGCACATGAGCACGACGTCGCCTGGTTCCAAGGGGCAGTTGGTCAGATCCCCTTGAACGCCGTCGGCACCGGCCCCAAGAGCGTTTACCAGGACATTTGCCCAAGGCGATCGCTCGTTGTTGGCATTCAGTTGCCCGTTTCGCATCATTTCGTTGGCAACGGTATGATCGCGGGTCAGCAGGGACAATCGACCCTTGCTGAACACGTAGCAACGGGTGTCACCAGCGTGAACCACCAGGATACGAGGCCAGACGATATAGGCCATGGTGAAGGTGGTGCCCATCCCGGCGAGGGCTTCGGATGCTTCGGATCGTCGGCGGATTTCGCGATGGGCTTCGCTGAGCATCTCTCGTAGATCGTCCAGCAGATGATCTTGGTCCCCGACACCCATGAGGCTATTCCATTGGAGTCGGTTGAGGATTGCGGTCATGAAGTAACGGATGGCTAGCCCGCTGGCTTCGCCCCCGGCGCGGTGACCTCCCATTCCATCGGCAACCATCAGCAATTGTCCGATGGGGTCACCAAGGAGGGTTGTCTGAGGGGCGATCCCGATAGAGTCCGAATGGAGCCGAATGCCTCGGGAGATTTCTCCGACAAAGAATTGGTCTTGGTTTTCAGCGCGAACTAAACCGGGGTCTGTCAGCCCACCGGTTTCTACTTCTATTGCAGTCATTTGTGTGTTGATTTCTACCGCATCTTTGACTTGGATGTGGGGCTTGTGCTCGGCGGCTTGTGATGGAAACAGTAGGGCAAATGGATTGCGCTGGACTCGATACAGACGATTCGTTACGCTTCGAACTTTAGTAAGGGAACAAGAGCTGGATGGATTAGGGAGGGGTGTATTGGATACCCTCCGCGATCCTTTATAATGTTACCTGATTTCTACGGAAACGTGTTGATTAAAGCTGTTGCTATGCAAGAAAACCTACCTGAATACCCTCTGCGTGTCTACAACACTCTGACGAAGTCCAAGGAGCCGTTTCGGACTTTGGCACCCCGGAGGGTGGGGATGTACTTATGCGGGCCGACGGTTTACGCCGAGGCGCACATTGGACACATGGTTGGTCCTGTGATTTTCGACACGGTGAAAAGGTATTTGACCTACTGTGGATATGAGGTCACCTGGGTGGTCAATATCACAGATGTCGACGACAAGTTGATCGTTCGGGCCCGAGAGAAAGGGATTTCGATGTTTCAATTGGCCACTCAAATGACGGCCGATTACTTGTCGAATCTGCAAGCATTGGGAGTCGATCAGATCGATCGAATGCCCCGGGCGACCGACAGCATTGGCGAAATCATCGCCTTTGTCCAGGAGCTTATTGACAAAGGGTTTGCATATGCGAGCCAAGGGGATGTTTTCTTCGATGTCGCCAAGGACCCTGAATATGGGTGTTTGAGCAACCGCTCAGCGGATGATCAGCAGGGAGAGGGTGGGGGAGCTGCGAGCCGCAAGCGGTCGGCCGGCGATTTTGCCTTGTGGAAATCCGCCAAAGCTGGGGAGCCTAGCTGGCCGAGTCCGTGGGGGGATGGTCGTCCTGGTTGGCACATCGAATGCTCGGCGATGAGTCGCAGCATTTTGGGTCAGACTTTTGACATCCATGGAGGTGGGTTAGATCTGGTTTTCCCGCACCATGAGAACGAACTGGCTCAAAGCCGCTGCTGTCACAGCAAACCGATGGTGACCTACTGGATGCACAATGGCCTGATGCGAGCCTCGAATGAAGGTGGTAAGGTTGGGGGTAGGAGTCAGCAAACGCCTGGTGAGGCTCCCGTTGCTCCGCCGGCAGATGTTGCGGGGAAAATCTCACGGAGCAAGGGTGCTGGAGGTTTGGCGAGTCTGATTGCCAAGCATACTGGAGAGCGGATCCGATTCTTTTTGCTCAGGACTCATTACCGTTCGACAAGCGTTTTTGGGGATGAGCCGTTGGCAGAAGCCGGGGCGGCGCTGGAGACCTTCTACCGGCTCTTTGAAAGGTCTGGAAAGATCTTGGGATGCTCGGTCTATGACATTCCGCACGCAACCCGAAGAAGCGAATTTCAGGCTCCTGCGAACCCCCCTGCCCTGCTCGCTGAATTAGTGCAATTGCGAGATTCGTTTCTGAGCAAGATGGATGATGATTTCAACACGGGCGGGGCCACTGCGGATTTATTCGAGATGGCTCGGGCGCTGAATCGGTTCATCGACCAAGCCAAAATGGAAGAGTCGGCGAATGACGAGAGCCGCGAAACTTTGCGAAGTGGGTTGTCGATTTTGCGGGAGATGGCTTCGCTGCTCGGGATATTCCGCAAGCCGCTTGTGAGTTCTGCGACCCATTCGGATTCCGCCGATGTGGTGCAGGGCCTTATGGAGCTTGTACTCCACTTGAGGGCCGAGGCTCGGGCCAAACGGGACTTTGCTACCTCCGATGCGATCCGCGATGGTCTTAAGAAAGTCGGTATCGCTATGCAGGATGGCAAGCAAGGGACGACGTGGGAGATTGCAAAATAGCTACCTTGTCGATGGCCTAACCTAACACATTCTGGGCACGAGCCCTTATTTTGATCGGTGGATTTTCGCGGCCTTCACGAGGGCGTTGAACGCCGAACGGGCTTCCTGAAGGGATATCTTGGATTGCCCTAGTCGTCTTTCTTGGTAGACGATAGGGACCTCGGTAACTCTAGCCCCTGCCTTGAGCAGATGCGCGAGGACTTCTTCGAGGAATCCGTATCCGGTCTCTTTGAGAGAATTCAGATCAAGTTTTTTGAGCAACGCGACGCGGTAGAGTCGGTAGGCGCTACTGCAATCTCGGATGGACCAGCCGACCATCCAACGTGCAAGCAGGTTGGCAAAGCGACTGACAGCGATCCGACGCCATGAGCAACCTTCGAGCCCTCCGCCGGGTACATATCTTGATCCGATCACCAGATCGTATGCATCGTTTTTGGCAAGCAGTTTGGGAATGACTGCCGGATCGTGGCTGAGATCTCCATCGAGGTTGATCAGCCAATCATAGCCGTGTTCGATGGCATAGAGCATGCCGGTCCGTATGGCGGTTCCGAGCCCTAGTTTTCCTGAGCGTTCGATCAATTTCACGCGTGGGTCGGTGGTTTGGTACTCTCGCACCCAAGCTGCTGTGCCGTCGGGTGAACGATCATCGACGACGAGGATATCCGAGTCGTTGGCTGCCTGCCGAATGGCTTGGAAAAGTTTCGGCAGGTTATCACGCTCGTTGTAGGTACAGACTAATACTAGGCTTGATCCGGCCGGCCTGGTGGTCATTCTTCCGAGCTATCCTCGGCGTTATCTTCTTGATCGGCCTGGTCGATTTCGTTCTCGGCAGTCGACGGTTCGCTTGGGGCGGGATTAGCCTTTTCGTTTGCAAGAGTCTTGGCGGCTTGCTCGCGAGCTTCGGCTTCGACCCGAGCCGCTTCGGCTTCGATGTCTGCGGCCGGAACGCGGACGATGGCTGCGAGGGTATCGCTTTCATCGAGGCTCATGATCCGAACGCCTTGGGTGTTTCTGCCGATGACGCTGATATCGTTTGCGGCGATTCTTTGGATTTTGCCCCGCGATGTCATCATGATCAGTTCGTCGTTTTCGTACACGGCAACGGTAGCGACGACAGGTCCATTGCGTTTGGTGGTTTTGATATCGATGATCCCCTTGCCACCTCGTCGTTGGGTGCGGTAGCGGGTCGAAGAAGCGTTGTCTTCGGCTGCGATTTCTTCGCCGGGGGCTTCTTCTGCTAGGGTTTCTTCGGCGGATTGTTCGGCAACGGTTTGGTCGATGGATTCATCGTCGATCGGTGCTTCGTCGTCTTTGATGACCAGTTCTTCACCGGGTCCGAAGTTGGTTCGTTTGCCGTAGCCGTTTTGGCACACTGCCAGGAGAGTCGCGTTGGGGTCTGCGACGACCATGCCGACGACCTGATCTGCTTTCTTGAGCGAGATGCCTTTGACGCCTGAGGTATTACGGCCCATGGCGCGGGCGTCGTTTTCGGCGAAGCGGATAGCCATACCGTTGGCCGTTGAGAGGATGATTTGGTCTTTGGGTTTGGTGATAACCACATCGACCAGTTCGTCATCTTCTCGAAGTTTGATTGCGATGATGCCACCTTTTTTGGGTCGGCTATAAGCTTCCAGAGGGGTCTTTTTGACGATCCCTTTTTTTGTAGCCATCATCAGGAAGTGTCCGGGTAGATTGAAATCCCGAACGGGGACGCAATCGCGGATTTTCTCATCGGGTGTAAGGTTCAGGAGGTTGACGATCGCCCGGCCCTTGCTCTCGCGGCTCATCTGGGGGATTTCCCAAACCTTTTGCCAATAGACTTTTCCTTGGTTGGTGAAGAACAGCAGATAAGCGTGTGTGCTGGCGACAAACAGGTGTTCGACGGGGTCTTCTTCTTCGGCTTTTAGGCCGGTGATGCCTTTGCCGCCACGTTTTTGGGATTTGTAGATCGAGGCCGGCAGTCGTTTGATGTAGCCTTGGTGGGAGATCGTAACGACCATGGATTCCTCGGTGATGAGGTCTTCCATGTTGTAGTTTCCGAGTTCTTCTTCGGAGATCTCTGTGATTCGATTGTTGCCGTATTTGCGGGCGATTTCGACAAGGTCCTCACGGATCATGCCGTAAATTTTTACGGGGTTGCCGAGGATATCTCGGTAGCCTTCGATTTCTTCGAGAATCGCCGCGTGTTCTTGGCCGAGTTTTTCTTGTTCCAGACCGGCGAGTTGGCCGAGAGTCATCCTGAGGATCGAATCGGTTTGGACGCTTGTGAGGCGGTAGGTATCGGCCACACCTCGTTCGAGTTGGAAGTCCCCGTACCCTCGATCTCCGAGGGCTCGTTGCATCATGGAGGCTGGGCACTCGACGCCCATGAGTTTCACTTTAGCTTCGGCCTGCGTGCGACTGGATCGGATGATGGCGATGATATGGTCGATATCGGCCAGGGCCAGTAGCAGACCTTCGATAACATGCTTGCGTTTTCTTGCAGCGCCGAGCAGGTGCTGTGTGCGGCGTCGGATGACGATGACGCGGTGCCTGATGAACTCTTGGAGGATTTCCTTGATGTTCAATTCGCGGGGTTTTCCGTCGACCAACGCCAGGAGGATGATCGAGAAGGATTCCTGGAGAGGCGAGAATTGGAAGAGTTGGTTGAGAACGACGTTGGGGTCTGCATTCTGTTTGATCTCGATGACCAAACGGACCGGTTCTTTCAGGTCGCTTTCGTCGCGGATCCCGGAAATTCCTTTGATCCTCTCGCTGCGGACCAGTTCTGCGATTTTTTCAACGACGCGATCTCGGGCTGTTTGGAATGGGATATCGTGGACGATCAGCTTGGATTTGCGGCCTTCCTCGACAATTTCCACGTGGGCTCGAACAACGATGGTCGAGCGTCCGGTCATGTACGCTTTACGGATGTTGTATCGACCGCAGATGATCCCGCCGGTGGGGAAGTCTGGTCCTGGAACG
Organism: uncultured Pirellula sp.; assembly: GCA_903837255.1. Lineage (GTDB taxonomy): Bacteria > Planctomycetota > Planctomycetia > Pirellulales > Pirellulaceae > JBKCUI01. The sequence continues at coordinate 6,693 of CAILTZ010000134.1, forward strand.
ATGTCGCAAAGTTCGGTGACGGAGACTTCCGGATCATCGATGACTTTGACCAGAGCGTTGCAGATTTCGCGAAGGTTGTGCGGCGGGATACTTGTGGCCATCCCAACCGCGATGCCTTGGGCTCCGTTGACCAAGAGGTTTGGGAATCGCGATGGCAGGACGACCGGTTCGGTGCGGCGATCGTCGTAGGTAGGTATAAAGTCTACGGTATCGAGTTTGAGGTCCTCGAGCATCATGGCTGCGGGACCAGCGAGTCGGGCTTCGGTGTACCGCATGGCTGCGGCAGGCAGTCCGGCGATTGAGCCAAAGTTTCCTTGCTTGTCGATCAGGACATGGCGCATGTTCCATTCCTGGGCCATACGGACCAGGGTCGGATAGATGATCGCTTCGCCGTGCGGGTGGTAGTTTCCGGAGGTGTCACCGGCGATCTTCGCACACTTGACCCGTCCGGCACCTGGGGTCAAGTTCAGGTCATTCATGGCGACCAGGATTCAGCGTTGACTGGGCTTGAGCCCGTCGCGAACATCGGGCAGTGCGCGGCTGACGATGACGCTCATGGCGTACGTCAGATAGCTATTGCGCAGCTCGTCTTCGATTGGCTCTTGGATCATCCGTTCGCCACCGCCACCACCGTCGCTGGAGGTCGGTAGGCTAGCGGGATCATTCGGGTCAAAATCATCGGGTGGGACGTTCGACACGGATCTATTCGTTTCTGCTCAAAGAAGGCTCGACAAGACCGATCGGCAGGGGCTGTGTGCACCCTGCCAAACCAAAACGAAAATTGTAATCTTTTCCTGGGAATCCACAATCGGACAAGGGGGTAAGGCCTCCGGCGGAATTCCAGGGATGAACAGGGGAGTTTTTGCCAAAACTCAAGCGTTTAGAACAGTTCGTCGAGTTCTTTTTTGGAGAAGGCGTGTAGCCACGCGGTTTGGCTGTCGACTTGGTCGGTTTTGCCCAGGGCCTCACAAATCCGCAAGCGGTGGTAGTGGAGCGTTGCGACCATATCGAGCATTTCGGGCAGCCCGCGGGAGAGCTCTGGGAACTCGTCCAGCAGTGCATCGATTCCCCAGCCTTTGGGTTTCCCCGCAGCTTCCTGGCCGGCTTGGGCCTGAAGCTCGTTCATGCGGTTCAAGCACATTTCGAGTTTGCTGTTGGAGTTCCAAGTTTCGAGAAGCTTCGCGAGGGATTTGTCCATGACTTCTAGGGCCTCTTGGTTTCGACCTAGTCGATGAAGCACCCAGCCTTTGGTGTCAAGAAAGGACTCGTTTTCCATTGCTTTGATGGCCGAGTCAATTTCCACGAGAGCTTGATCGAGGTCGCTGCCGGCGAGTGCTCTCATGTAGGCGATTTGATTGTTCTGTGTTGGGGTGCGTTGGTCTTGTGGCGGCAAGTTCTCGATGAGGATTCGGGCAGCCTGTTGGAATTGTTTGCGGTTCGAAAGGAGCGAGGAGATTAAGAATGCGGCTTCGGAGCGCCCTTTTGGATTCTCGATCCGCCTGATCCTATCTTCCCAAAGGCCGGCCATGAAATTCGATGAAGCAGCGCTTTCGTTGTTGGACTCGACTCGATCTACTTGTTTCAAAAAATTCTTGTCTTCGATCAAGTCAGGGGATTTTGCATAAGCCTCTTCGAGGAGCTTTTGGGCTTGTGCCACGTTGCCTTGATCGAATTCATTAGCCGCCTGGGCCAACATCCATCTTGCGGTGGTTGCTGGACCAAAGTAATCGGCCACGACAGGGGCAACGGGCAAAGAGATGGCCGCAAGGATGATCAATCTGTTGGCAAAGGTCGCTGAGCTCATCGTATGGAATATGGGTTTTGTCTGGAGTGTTTTGTCTGGTAGGATTTCTTTTTCTTGGATGTCCGTTGAATTATCTGTTGCAAAATGCGGTTAGGAAAGGCCAAGTCCCTCCATTCCGCGAATCCATCGTTGACCTCTGCTAGACAGTGTTGAGCTATGAAAATCGATTTGTCCAGAAGCCACGCAGCCTTCGAGCGAGCCAAGCGTTTGATTCCAGGGGGAGTTAATTCCCCTGCAAGGGCCTTTGGGGCCGTCGGTGGCCATCCTCTGTTTATCGACAAGGCTCAAGGTGCGTACTTGTACGACTGGATGGCAATCGTTTTATTGACTACATCGGCTCCTGGGGGCCGATGATTCTCGGGCATGCCCACGAGCAGGTGATCGAGGCGATCGTGCAAGCTGCCCAGCGGGGCACCTCGTACGGCGCGCCGACTCAGAACGAGTCTCGCATCGCAGAGCTAATTTTGCAAGCTTTTCCTAGCATGCAGCGGGTCAGATTGGTCAGTTCCGGAACCGAAGCCACGATGAGCGCCATCCGGGTGGCCCGTGGGCATACCGGTCGGGAGCGGTTGATCAAGTTCTCTGGCTGTTATCATGGCCACGTGGACTCTCTTTTAGTCTCCGCAGGTTCTGCAGCTGCAACCCTCGGTGTTCCGGACTCTCCTGGCGTTACCGCAGGGACTTCGCAGGACACGATTGTTCTCCAATACAATGACTGCGAGTCGCTCCGAAGGACACTTCAAGAACACGGCTCGAAGATCGCAGCCGTGATCCTCGAACCGATCGTAGGCAACATGGGGACCGTGGTCCCGACGGCTGAGTTTCTCAAAACCTTGCGCGAGGAGACTCTTCGTCATGGTGTCGTGCTGATTTTCGACGAAGTCATGACCGGGTTCCGGGTGGCTTACGGCGGTGCCCAGCAACTCTTTGGGATCGAGCCCGACATGACGACCCTCGGAAAGATTGTCGGCGGAGGTCTTCCCCTGGCAGCTTACGGAGGTCGGGCCGAGATCATGGACAATGTGATGCCAGCCGGTAAGGTCTATCAAGCCGGAACGCTTTCTGGCAATCCGTTGGCAACAGCGGCGGGTGCCAAAACCCTGGAATTGCTTCGTGACTCCCCGCCTTATGAGTACCTCGAAATGCTCGGCAAGAGGCTTGGAGATGGTCTACTGGCTGCGGCCCACGAGCACCGGATCGCTGCTCAAATGCAGAGGGTCGGCAGCATGATGACCCTGTTTTTCAACCCAGAGCCGGTGGTCGATTGGCCAACTGCCGATCGCTCGGATCGCAAGTTCTTTGCCAAGTACTTTTGGGGGCTCATCGAGCGAGGTGTTTATATGCCTTGCAGCCAGTTCGAAGCCTTGTTCTTTTCCCGGGCTCATACCCTTGAAGACATCGATCGGACGATCGAAGCAGCCCGGGAGGTTTTTGCCCAGAGTCGAGGGTTGTAAACAACAGACGGTTCTTTAAAAACAACAGGCTATGCAAAAAAAGTGCCCGTGAAAGGCCCCCGCACAAGAGTATGACGCTTATGGCTGCTACACTTAAGTCCTGACCAGATTCACGCTTCCCCCTCGCGAGAGCCCTTCACGGGCACGCAAGTCACGGTTGAGTATAGATCGCTTTGTGCATGGGGAAAGCCCAAAAGCTAGGCAAACCGCAAGGATTTCAGAAACATCATGGTGATGTTTTCACGTTGCGCAACTGGCGCAGAAACGTGTCCATGTCGGGGGTGCGCATTTCCGGATTCGGATGCATCGCCGCCAGAACGGTGTTGGCCAGGACTTTGTCGATCTGTGGCACAAGTTCGGCGATGTCGCGTGGTGGGGAGGTATCGTGTTGCAAAGCCGCCCTTCCGGTGGTGTCGGACATCTGCCATGGTAGGTCGAAACTGATCAGGTGGTAGCAAGTCACGGCGAAGGCAAAAATGTCTACTCTTTTATCGGTCGCTCGCCGACGGACGATTTCCGGGGACATGTACAAAGGTGTCCCGGTCCGGTTCCCTGGAACCATAAAGCCCTTGGTGGCGGGCAATGTCAGTCCAAAATCGATCAGCTTCACTCTGGTCATGTCCTTGGTAACGATATAGTTCCTCGGGCAGACGTCTCGGTGGATGAACTCCTTGCGATGCAGGTAAGCTAGAGCCTCGGCCATCTGAGTGATCAGATCGAGCCGTTTACCGGCCAGCAGGTCCTCTTTGCGTTCGGCGATCAATTGGTGCAAGCCGGGTCCTTCGATGTATTCCATGACGATGAACTGCTGGCCACGGTTGGAGGACCCGTACTCGTAGGTTTGAACGATGTTCGAGTGGGTCAACTGGATGGCGATTTCACCCTCGCTGGGCTTTTTCAATCCCTTGAAACGACTCTCGAAAAAATGGACCTTGTCGGAATCGCAGACTTTGACTCCAACAATGCGGTTATTGTGATAGCGATCTTTGGCTACAAAGAAGTTGCTCATCGTGCCTGAGATGGCCGACCTTATCCGCTCGAATCGGGCCTCGATATCGACCGATTTGCTGGCTTTTACCGGCTTGTCCTGGCCCGCAGGTTTGTCCTGGCCAGCACCGGCATTCTTCTTGAAAAGACTATCAAAAATACCCATCGGTCTCGGTTCACTCTAGCGGGCTCGGTCGAATTGCTTGTATGAGGTATTATACCACAAGGCCCAAATGAAGAAGGCCCAATGAAATACGGCCCAATGAAATACGACCCAGTGAAAGACTTGGTGATCCCAGGATCAGGGGTTGCTGGGCTGAGATTTGCCGCAAAGGAACATGTCAATTGGAACTCGCAGCCAAATCTAGTGTGACAACCCGTCGACTTCAACCCGCCCAAGAATCTGCCAGTAACCCTGGGCCGATCTCGATGGCTTTGGAGGTCACCCAGGTCCGCAAGTCCTACGCTGGCAACGAGGCTCTGCGGGGAGTGTCTTTCGGGATTCGAGCTGGCCAACGGTTGGCTTTGTTGGGCCCAAACGGTGCTGGAAAAACAACTTTGATCCGCTGCATCAGTGGACGGGTCGAGGTCTCGGCGGGCGAAGTCAAGCTTTTTGGCAAGCGGCTTGGACAACCCAACGCGACGGCACAGTTGGGTGTGGTCCCGCAGGAGCTGGCGATCTACCCGGACCTTACGGCGCGAGAAAACCTCGAGTGCTTTGCTCGACTTCACGGCCTGCGGGGGCGCAAGCTTCATGATCGAGTCGACTGGGCTCTGCATTGGATCGGACTTCAAGACCGAGCGAGTGAATTGACGGCGAAATTCTCAGGCGGCATGAAGCGCCGAGTCAACATCGCCTGTGGAGTGATGCATGCTCCGGGCTTGCTACTGCTGGACGAACCGACGGTCGGTGTCGATCCACAAAGCCGCCAGCGAATCTTCGACATGCTCGATGAGCTCAATGGAGTTGGAACGACGATCCTCTTGACGACCCATCATTTGGATGAGGCCGAGCAGCGGAGTGACCGGATCGTGATCATCGACCATGGCCAAGTCATTGCGGATGGAACGATCGATGAGCTTTTGGATCAGACGATTGGCAAACAAAAGAGGGTGACTTTGGAAGTCGAGGGGACGGTGACCAAGCTTCCCGATGGGCTTGTGTTCCAACCCCAGACTGGCCGAATCGTCGGAGCTTGTCGGAATCTCGTTGACGAGCTTCCTCTCTGGATGGAGAGCTTAGCAAGAACCGGAGTTCGCATCAAAAACCTTGAGATGCAGACCCCAAATCTCCACCATGTTTTCTTGCACTTAACGGGCCGGGAACTCCGCGAGTAACGGCTTAAAGCAATCTACCAATTCCCTTGGATGAAGCGGGGCATGAGGTCCCAACCGTTGGGGATCTGCAAACCGCTTTGGGCTGCTGCGATCTCGTCGTAGCTGTTGGATCTGTCCGACGGAATGCCCTTGCCAGCGATGGTAAAGGGGACCCAGCCGTGCGAATGTTTCTTGGTGCTCACTGGTGTAGGGTGGTCGGGAGTGATGAGAATTCGGTAATCGCCATAGGTTTTCAAGGCTTGATGCAATGGCCCGACGATATCTCGATCGATCGCTTCGAGGGCTTTGACTTTCTCGTCAACGCGGCCTTCATGGCTGGCCTCATCGGGAGCTTCGATGTGCACGCAGACTAAATCATGTTTTTCTAAGGCGGCGATGGCTGTGCGAGCTTTGGACCCATAGTCGGTATCGAGATAACCGGTCGCACCTGGAGCCTCGATTCTTTCCCAGCCGACCAGAGCGGCGAGTCCTCGAAGCAGGTCCACGGCGGTGATCATCGCACCCTGCACTCCGAAGCGTTGGGCAAAGTTCTCCAGTGAGGGGGTTTTGCCCAACCCCCAAAGCCACAGGTGGGTGATCGGATGGCGAGCTTGTTGTTTTCGCAGAGCGTTGACGGGGTGGTTGCTCAGGACTTCTGCGCTGGTTTGCATCCACTCGGACAACAGATCGCAGCCTGGGCCGCGTGGAAAGTCGTCGATGATCGAATTGTCGGTTAGATCATGAGGGGCGCGCGTTCGGGTTTCCTTGGAGAACGGAGAAGCTTCCGTGGCTGGTCCTCGATAGATCAGCAGATTTCGGTAGCTGACCCCGGGTGTGAATTCCAGTCGGTCGTCAGCAAGAGTGTTTTGGACGGCTGCGAGAATCTCGCGAGCCTCTTGGTTGCTGGCGTGATCGGCGGTGAAGTCGACCATGATTTGATCGAGGATCGTGACGGTATTGCACCGGATGGCCCAATCGTTGGGGCCCAAGACGATCCCTTGCGCGGCGGCTTCTATCGGTGCCCGCCCGGTAAAGAACCGGTTCGGATCGTAGCCAAAGAGGGTCATGTTGGCCACTTCGCTACCTGCGGGCAGGTGTGCAGGGACGTTATCGGACTGACCGACGATGCCGGCTTGAGCCACCGCGTCCATGTTGGGGGTATGGGCTGCTTGAAGCGGGGTTTTTCCGCCCAGCGACTCGACCGGGTAGTCTGCACAACCGTCGGGGATGATGATGACGTATTTCATAGCTAGCGAGATTCGAGCCAGATCCTTGAAACCACCCAAAGCATGTAGCCGCTCCACC
>CAILTZ010000135.1 GCA_903837255.1 uncultured Pirellula sp.
TGCCCAAGCTCCCTGCAGGGGGACGCATCAGTGACGTTTCCAAGCGTGCCGTTATGCGAACCGAGGTGGCCAAACAATTCGATCGACTTGTCGAGCGAGGCTTGGTGGCCCAGGACGACGAGAACACCGCGTGGCGTATCACCGTCAAAGTCTCCGCGTTATCGAAGCTCAACTATGGGGAATTGACGCAGCGGGTTCGCGATTCCGTCGAGCCAATCGAACATCAAGAACACGCCTTTGAGACAATCTACACAGGGCTCTCGCCCGTGATGCACGACACGCAGTTGGCGCTGCTGGACGACCTGGGATCAAGCTTCACGACAGCCTTTCTGCTGATCACTCCGATCATGATGCTCATCGCTCGTGGAATCAGAGCCGGTCTCTTGATCATGATTCCAAACATCCTGCCCGAAACACTCGTTTTTGGCATGATGGCCTGGTTTGGCTACTCGATCGACATCGCTGGAATCCTCACCGCAAGCGTCGCGATGGGGATAGCCGTCAACGACACTCTGCACTTCGTCAATTGGTATAGCCATCGGCTAGAGCTGGGTGATAGCCGAGAACAAGCCATCGCGGATGCTTTCTCCAACTGCGGCAAGGCCATGGTCCATACCATGCTCATCAGCTGCTGCTCGATGCTCCCGTTCCTGCTGGCGGAGTTCAACCCTACCAAACAATTCGCAACACTGATGATCGCGATGATGAGCAGCTCCATCCTGGGTGATCTGGTCCTCCTGCCAGCACTGCTACTGAGCCCGCTGGGTCGCACCAAACGAACTACCGATTAAGCTGTCCATGGCGATCGAAAATCGCATTACCCAAGCTGGGCAAAGGTGTCCCCGTTGTTGACCGCTTCGGTGCGATAGCCGCGATCATGGAGGAACCCCAGACTCCTGGCATACTCCTGTTTCCCTAAATGCAAATGCTCGTAATAGATGAATCGAGGCAGGCTCGGCAAAGAGTCGATCTGCTGGACGATTTCAAAGTCGAACCCCTCGGTGTCGCTGGCTAGCAAATCGACCCTCGGGAATTGGTGCTTGAGAACGAGCTGTCCGAGCTGCACGCAGGGAACCTCTTCGACCTGAATCCATCGTTCAATATCCTCAATACGATCCTTGTGGCTGGCGATCACCTCCCGGCGGGCCGAAGCCAGTTGGTTGGCCCAATGGGGTAAGCCTACCGCAGAGTCGCTGATCTTGTACATGGTCAGAGACTTTTGCTCGCTACCCGCAGGACCTATCGCAGCATGCTCGATGCGAATATTCTCACGATCGGCATAGATCGATCGCAAGGTCTTGACGCAGGGACCTTGCGGTTCGATCAAGATCGATTCCCAAGCGAGATTCTCGATCAGGAAACGATGAAACGGGTCGGAGGTGATCCCGTTATGCGCACCGACCTGGACGAAATAAAAAGGCTGATGATCCAACTCCCAATTGAGAATTGCACGCTCGAAGGCCGGGGCTCGGACCAATCGAAATCCGAACCGATGGATCGTGCGGTGCAAGCTTTTTCGGAGGATAGACCGCAAGGACGCCATCATCGCTATTTGGTGGGTGGATTCTGAATCAGTTCCAATTCCGGGAGGGTGATCCGCGTAGCCTTTCGGCTAAAGACCACCGGGATAACCTCCTTGGACACCGCAGCGTCATAGACCAAACCGAGGTACTTGTGAGCTGGCGTCGAGAGCCTGAGGATCCAGCTAAAGAGCCACACACGGAACCTCTGGATGGGACCCAGGTCGCTCGATGCAATGATATCCTCTTCGCCAACCTCGATGATCCATCGTTCGGCCGCAATAGGCAACAATCCTGCCGCCTGGATGTCCTTGAGCGCCTTGCGGATATCGGGCTGCTCCATGTAACCGTAATTTGCAACCAGCGAGTGAATGTCGTTGCCGAGTTTGACCACGCGATAGCGATCCGAGGTCGGATAACGAGCCAATGTGGTTTGGTTGATGTGCATCAAAACCACCTGAGATGGAAGCACACCGTATTTCTTCAAGAAGATGCGCATCACGACGGGGACATAATCGTCGGTCGAGTCGATCGGTCGCGAGCACAAGAAAACCGCAGCTCGATCGCTCTCCACCAAACGTCTGCGTCCTTGGATCAGCGATCTTGCGGCAGGCAGGTTCTCTTTGAGCGTGATCTCCAACTCATCGAGCATATCCCGTAGCGATACGAGCCACTCGATCCGCTTGCCTTCACGAACCCCAAAATCATAAAAGGCCGAGGCGAGCGACTTGCGACCCCATTGCCAAGTGAGCATGACCAGGATCAATCCCATCGCGATCAATACAGGGAAGTAACCACCGCTACCGAGTTTCAAGAGATTGGCGCCAAAGAAGGCAAAGTCGATCAGCATAAACGGGATGAACACCATCGCTACGAGTGCGATATGCCAGTTCCAGCGATAGTAGGCGATATACGAAATGATGATCGAGGTGATCGCCATCGAGCCTGTAACGGCAACACCGTAAGCCGCCGTTAGATTGGTCGACGTTTGAAACATCAGAGTCACCGCTACGCAACCTGCAAATAGCGCCCAGTTGACCGCAGGAATGTACACCTGACCTTCGCCATGCTCGTCGGTGTGAAACACTCGGAACCGAGGAACAAAACCTGCCACCGTGGCTTGTTTGACAATACTGAACATCCCTGTGATCAAGGCTTGTGAGGCAATGATCGCTGCGACTGCCGAGATCGCCACGTCGATCACTTGAATGACCCGATCGATCGCCGGATTGCCGACTTGAGGGGTCAACGCGTAGAAAGTATTTGCACGAGGAGGGACTCCCCGATCGATCATGTAAGCGATTTGACCCGCATAGCATAGGATCAAACACGGAAGGACGATCATGAACCATGAATACATCACAGGCAGTCGCCCAGACAAAGCTGGTTCAATGCTATCGCTGCTGCTGGCCTTGGAATCGCCGCTGCGCGAGAAGTGCCCGATGTCGGCATATTTGGCCTCACCTCCAGTGATCGCCAACACGACCACCCCTAAAATCACCAATGCCCCTATCCATGGGAAACTCCCCAAAAACTGGAACGCATACACAGGGTTGATCGCAAGAAAAACATCCGGATGCGCGACCACCCAAGGAAGTCCCTTGAGCGCAATCCACGGAAACCAAACCGCAATCATGAACCATCCGAAAGCACCGCCGACTTTGCTCGTCCCACGCCACTGCATCTTGAATAAAATCACCAAACACACGAGCGTCAATGCAATAGAAATCGGAATACCCAGCGGTTCAAACGCACCTAGCATACTCACCGGAGGAGTGATGATCCCGTCGGCGGCAAGCAACCCTGCCGCACAGACCACCATAAAACTGATAAAGCCCCCAGCAAAAATCTTGCCTGTGTAACCCTTCAATAAACTCAGCAGCGCGAAGGTCCCTCCCTCTCCTCGATGGTCCGCTCGCATGACGATCAAGTCGTACTTGACCGTCAAAAAAATCAAAGCCCAAAAAACCAAACTCAGGCTCCCGAGCAACTCCGATCGGGTTAGCAAATCCCCACCCTGGGCAACAAGCTCTGCAGCCGAGTGGCCCCCGGCCGCATGATGTTTCAGAAGTATCGTCTCACGGGTCATCTCCATGGTCGTATACAAAACCGAAGTGCCGATGTCGCCGTATACCGTTCCGGTAGCTTGGCGAATGCGGGGCCAAAGTGTGGGATCCTTGAATAGCTTCATTGAGGCCATAGTGACTGCTGACTCGACAGCGATGCACAGCGTTGCATCGCCCTGGTGAAACGGAGAAGGAATCTTCAGTGATCGATAAATTGATCGCGACGCTGGTCGCTTGTCCTAAGTCGGATTCCTAGATGGAACGGGGGGAAAAGTGTTCCATAAGTCCTGTTTACTGTAATTCACCCA
>CAILTZ010000136.1 GCA_903837255.1 uncultured Pirellula sp.
CAAGTAGCTTCCAAGTTGCTCTCGGGTCGGGCAGCTCAAGCGGTGGCGTCGCCAGATGTCTCCCAAGCTATGCATGCCGGAATCTCGCTGAGATACCAACACCTCGATCCTCTTTCGCAACTGCTCGTCGTTGCGGATCGCTTGCTCAACGGCGGCCATCGTGTCGCCTGACAAGGCTTCGTCGAGATAGGCCAGGAGGACCGGATCGGAGAGCATCACGAGTCTCCGTTTCGAAGAGCTCCAACAGCCAATGTGACGTTTTGACCACCGAAACCAAAGCTGTTGTTGAGCGCCACGTGGATCTTCGATGGCCTTGCAAAATTAGGGATGTAATCCAGATCGCAATCCGGGTCGGGTGTCTCTTGATTGATCGTTGGTGGCAAGACCCCATCGCGGATCGCAAGCAAGCACACGATCATTTCGGTAGCTCCTGCTGCGGCGATCAGGTGCCCCATCATGCTCTTGGTACTCGATACGGGAGTCTGTGTCGCTCGGTCGCCAAAGACTCCCTTGCACGCGAGTGTTTCGGTCCTGTCATTGACCTTGGTGCTTGTACCGTGCGCGTTGACATAACCGATCTGATCGAGATTCAATCTCGCATCGGCGATGGCTTGTTTCATGCAACCGATCGCGCCGCGACCTTCGGGGTGGATGTCGGTGATTCGATAAGCATCTGCGGTGCTACCGTAGCCTAGGACTTCGCCGTAGATTGCAGCCGCGCGTTTGCGAGCGTGCTCGTACTCTTCGAGGATGACAATCGCTGCGCCTTCTCCAAGCACAAAGCCGTCGCGGCCTTTGTCAAACGGACGCGATGCGCTGCCTGGCTCGCCGTTGCGTTCCGAGAGGGTCGTCAGGAGACTAAACCCGGTTAGCCCAAATGGATGGATCATCGAGTGGCAACCTCCGGCGATCATCACATCGGCATCGCCGGCTCGGATCAGCTCGGTGGCTTCGCCGACCGCTTGGCTGGACGCCGCACAGGCGGTCAAGCAGTTGCTGTTGGGGCCTTGTGCGTCAAACAATGCCGCCACGTGCGCGGCGGGCATGTTGGGTTCTTGCTCCATCTCTTCCCTGGGGTCCATCAGCTCGAATCCCTTGCGGAGGAATTTCGACATGCTGAACTCCGGCCCACCGATGGCCGCATCGACCATCCTGGTGAAGTTGCAAAAGTTTTGGTTCCCCTCGCCGGCCCCTAAATAAACTCCCATGCGGGTCGGGTCGATCTTGCTATCGAGGATTCCCGATTGCAAAACCGCTTGCTTGGCCGCACCGACGGCAAAGCGTGTATGCCTGCCGCGATAATTCCAAACTGCGGGGTCTTCGCCCACCATCGAGACATCCCAGTTCTTGACCTCTGCGGCGATCGTCGTCGGATATCCCGTCGCGTCGAAGACCGTAATGGGACCCACGCCGCTTTGACTATTCAAAAGGGCTTTCCACATCGTGGACACGTCGTGCCCGAGTGGGTTGATGACTCCTAAGCCGGTCACGACGACTCGTCGACGCATGAATCCATTGCCTTCTGAAAAACGGTGACTTCCTGTGATCGAACCTACTGGGTCATCAAGCCTACTGGGTCATCAGGCCTACTGGGTCATCAGGCCTACTGGGTCATCAGGCCTACTGGGTCATCAGGCCTACTGGGTCATCAGGCCTACTGGGTCA
>CAILTZ010000137.1 GCA_903837255.1 uncultured Pirellula sp.
AGCCCGTAACGGCCGACGACGTCAGCAACCAAGCAGCTTCGGACTCGTCCGAAAAGACTAGAAAATAACGACTCGAAAATAGCCAATGTGTTGGCTTTAGCCAAACGCACCACCCGCGAGGATTTGACCATGAAGAGAGATCGACAAGCGTTCCGACGCCGAGGCTTTTCGCTATTGGAGCTCATGATCGTCGTGGTCCTCATCGCCGGGATCGTCGCGATCGCTTGGCCGAGCATCGCGCGTCCGATGCGCAAGGCCGAGCTCAGCGAAGCGACCCAGAAGTTGCGTGAGGCGATCGAAGACGGGCGTTATCAAGCCATGATGAGTGGCGAGCCGGTGTTTTTGCAGATCACCCAAGGGGACAGCGAGCTGCGTTCCGGCGGTATCGATGCGCTCATCAGCGGCGAGCTCGACGAAGGGTCCGAGGGACCAGACCCCACATCCTCGATTTCCAAGTCGACCATTAGCACACCCGCGCGAGGTCTCCAGTCGTTGTCCAATCTCGATTCGGATGCATCGCACTCCGCGCATGTCGTGACCCAGAGAGTGTGGAAGCTACCCGAGAACATCGTCGTGACCTCCGTTCACTGGACGGACGAGGAATCCAGCGACCCAGGCTACTCGGAAAGTAGTTCCTCTGGATACGATGCGGGCGGGTCGAATACCAACGAGTCTGGCAGTTCTACGGCAGGCTCTGATGCCAGCAGGTATTCGGGATTTGCTGGGTCTATCGACGAGAGCGATTCTGTGCAGGGTGGTCAGCACGAGAAATGGTGTTTGCCGATGACGGCCCAAGGTCGCGGGCGCGATGCCGAGATAACGTTGCTCGATAAACGAGCTCGCCAGACGGTAACGGTGTCGTTTACGGCGGCCACTGGGGAGCTGGAGATCGTGCGATGATATGCAGAAAATCGCCACGCGGATTCTCCTTGCTCGAGGTGATGATCGCGACAGCGATTTTGGCGGCAAGCGCGATGGTTCTCTTGTCCTTGATCTCTTTAGGGACACGTTTTGGCAGCAAGGCCGAGGTGCGCATCGGAGCGTTAGTGCAGGCCCAATCGATCCTCGACGAATCGATTCTGCGCATGCAGAGTGGCGAATCGATCGAGAACTATACAGGCGTGTTGCCCGGTTCCAAGCCCAGGAGTTATCGGGTCACGATCGAGCCGTTTTTGATGAGCGATCCGACGGGGCTAGGGAGTATGTCCCAGGACCCGAATGCGACGGCCAATGGGATGGGGTTGCCTGCTGGCGGTTCGGATTCCATGAGCCCGAATGGACAAGGTGCGATTGCACCGGTGGGACCAAAGCCCAGTGAGTTGGTATCCATGAAGGTCGAGTTGTACGATTCCGATGTAGCGAATGTTTCGATTCCTGGGGGTGGTGCGAGTGGTGGTTCCAAGCCACTCGTTGAGCTTACCCGGCTCGTGCGTCGCGCTCCGAGTGTGTCAGACAACGGCACCTCTGGGATGCCGGCCAGCGGATTGCCACGTCGATGACAGCACCTATCCGTTTCACGACCCATCGCAAAGTGACATCGAGCCGACGAGGTTTTTCGATCATGGAGATCATGATCGCGCTGGGTTTGTTGTCCGTGCTGATGCTCTTGGGCTGGGGGATGCTCGATTCGCTGCAGCGGTCACAGGAGCGAAGTTGGAAGCTCACCCAGCGGATTCGTTTGTTACGAATAACCCGATCATGGTTAAGCGAGGACATGGATCATTTGGCGCGAGGACCATCGTTCGGAGCCAATCCCAACGATCCAGGGTCCGTTCCGGTAAGTTTCGAGGGGGACATCACCGGATTTATCGCGACGGTATTGCCATCGCTCGATCCGGTTCCGTTTCTTCAGCGGCTCGGGGACGACCCGAACCAGGTCGAGGCAAGCGAGGTGACCATCGATTCGTTAGCGGCCACACCCGAGGAGATTGCCACACAGCAGTGGAAGCAATCGATATGGAGCGGCGAGCGGATCGATGTCGAGTATCGATTGGAGCCGATTTACGAAGACGAAACCGCGCTGGCCGAGATCAGGGATCCGGAGACCATTCAGTACGAGATCGTACGCAGGGAGTGGATTCCCGAATCCTATTTCGACCAGTTTCGAGCGACGAATCAACCGGCAAGCGGCTTGCAAGCCTCCAGACCGCTGCGCAAAGGATCCATATCGGACGTGGCCAGGACCAATCCCTTGGAAGCCATGGCAGCCGAGGAGACCGAATGGATCCCACCGCTCAAGGAGACCCGATTGTATGGGGTCAAGAAGCCCAAGTTCAAGTACTTTGATGGCACTCAGTGGCTCAGCGAGTGGAGCAGTAGCGTCCAGGGCGGATTGCCCAAGGCCGTCGCGATCAGCTTTGATTTTCCGCCTGTATCGGAGTTTAAGAAGCCCATTCCACCGCCTCAGGATGACCAGTCACAAGAGTCGCTAGACGAAGCGATGGAGTTGGAGAATCCACTTTTTGAAGCCGAATCCAAGGCTCTCGATACGCGCAGCGAAATGAGCGGATTGGGGGAGCGATTGGTCGAGACCTCGGAGTCCGAATACGTCATCCTCGTCGAGACAGGTCGGCGCGACGCGGTTCCAAGTTTATTACCAGGGGTCGGGCCATCGATGAATACCGCACCTGGATTGCCTCGAGGACCACGTCCCATCGGGGGTGGACCATGATCCGTCTATTCAGTCAAGCTCCCAAGCGTCCGTCAAACAAGCCAGTGCACCGACGCGGTATGGCATTGCTCGTGGTCGTCGTGTTGGTAATGCTCGTTTCGTTGGCGGGTTATCGGTATTCGTTTGAGATGGAGAACGAGTACCGTTTGACGCGTCTGCAAGAGGAGCAGGTCCAAGCCCGGCTGTGTGCGCAAAGTGGGATCGAGTTTGCAGCGAGTTTGCTCGAGCAACCCTTGCTGATGCGGCAATCGATCCTAGGAGGCGAGGAGGCTTCGCGAGTTTTTAGCCGAGTGGTCGAGCAGAGCAACCTTGTTGAAAAGACACTGACGCAGGATCGATCCGATTACCAATGGCGGTTTGCGATCGTCAGCGGAGGAGGTGGGTCGGGACTAGGGGCTAGACCAGGCGAATCAAGCGCTGGTACGCAATCGATAGCGACGGCCAGCGAACCGGTGAGCAACACGGCGAGTTGGGGCTGGGGATTGGAGAGCGAGGGTGCCAAGTTACACATCCCAAGTTTGTTGCGATGGAATCAGATGCGGCCTGGATTGGCGCGCGAGGTCTTGTTGACGTTGCCCGAGGCAGACGAAGAGACCGTTGATGGTTGGCTAGCGACGTTGGGAGTCCGCATCGCGACGACCGCAGCGCAGGATGCGATGCAAATGGCGATGGGGGGTGGCATGCAATCGAACATGCAGCGGCAGCAGCGAAGCAAATCGCTCGAGAGACTCCGTCTGCGTTGGCTCGGCGGGGATTTGGACCAGAACTATCGTTTAGATCCGTGGGAAGAGAACCTCATGGAGCGAATGCTCAGCACGCCGGGTGTTGGCGAGGCTACCGCATCGCCGATGGCAAGAGAGCTATCCAAGTTAAATAGCATTGCGATGGGGCAGGGTGTTGGCCAGGGGGTCGAGGGTCAGGGACCGGTTGCATGGAATCGCTATCTGACGTGGGTTCAAGGCGAGCGAAACGAGCGGCCCAATGGCAAGCCGCGGATTTGGCTCAATCAACCCGACTTGCGCCGTTTGCACCAGGAGCTCAGTGAGGTCATGACGCAGGCCGATGCGAATTTCATCATCGCGTTTAGGCAGCATGGACCGGGCGCGAATCCTTCGAGGCCACGCCGCGAGTCGGGGATAGGAGGGTCGGCCAATCCTAGGCCTGTTGCAGGCAGGGGAGATGCGGGGATGGGGGGTTCGGCATCCGCTTTGCCGAGTGGCGCGCCGACGCGCGGTTCTCCTCAGCTCGGTTCTCCTCAGCTCAATTCTTCTTTGGGGAGCATCGATTGGCAAAGGCCAAGCAAGTATCTTTTCAAGAGCCCGGTAGAGCTCGTCGAGACGACTCTGACGATCGAGTCGAGTACGACTGCGAGTGGGGCTGGAACTAAATCCAGTCGTCAGACGATGTCCAGCCCATTCAGTGCGGGATCCTCGGACCTCAAGGGGCGATTGGCCAAGCTGCTTGGCGAGACAACAGTAAACCAGCAACCGATCATCGAAGGGCGAGTTGACATCACGACGGCCACGGGGATCGTATTGGCTGCGGTGCCGGGGATGACCCAGGAGTTAGCGCAAAAGGTAGTTCAGGCACGGCAGGAGAACGGGGCACGGCAGGAGTCTATCCTTTCGATCGGCTGGCTGGTAGAAAAGGGGGTTGTTGATTGGACCAAGCTGAGCGAGCTAGAGCCGTATATAACGACCCGTAGCGACGTTTTTTCGTTACAATCGGTAGGTTTTCGCGACGATCGGACCCCGGTATTTCGATCAACAGTCATGATCGATGCAAGGCAGATTCCGGCCCAGGTCCGCGATTTACGGGTATGGCACCCGTGGAATCGTGGATTCACGACGGAGGTTCTCACGCAAAGCATTCCATGAAGATACTCGACCGATTTTCGTTTTTACCACGCAAGCAGACGCAGGCTTCCCTTTCAGGGCGGTTAGCGATTGTGCATTGGGACCGCGACAACCTGTTTTATTTGATTGCATCGGGGGCCAGTCGTTCGCTCCAGGAGGGGGAGTACGGCGTGGTATCCTTGATTCCATCGAGTAGTTCTGCGGAATCGCAGGCTACGATGGATGAGAGCAAGCGACTGAGTCCGTTGATCGCTTTGGGGAAACATTTCCAGGAGCAAGGCGTTAGCGCTAATCGACTGGTCGTATTGCTCTCGCGGCCCGAGTTGGACTTGCTCACACTGAGTTTGCCGCCAGCAACTGAGGACGAGTTACCCAGGCTCGTGGCTGCCGAGGTTGAGCAGCAGCAAGGGGAGTCGCCCGAGCCGCCCGCGGTGGACTACTATGTGATCGGGGATGCGCAAGGGGGGATTGCTGCGAGCGAAGGATCCGAGGAAGTGCCTGGGAAGCAGGTATTTGCATTCGCATTGAATCAGCGGTATCTCGACAGTTTGCAGAGTCAGAGCAATGAGGCCGGGTTTAAAATTGCGGCGATTGGATCACGGCATTTGGCACCCCTGAGTTTGTTGAGGCAATCGATCGTTCCGTCGAACTCGGTAGCGATTTCAATCCATTTGCTAACGGGCGAGGCCGAGGTCGCGATTTGTCGTGGGAGCGAACCCCTGATGCTACGCTCGATCCGATACAGCAACGAGGATCCCGAGCGGGTTGCCGAGCAGATCGACACCGAGGCGAACCGATGTTTGACGTTGCTACCCCAATCGTTGGGCGAGTTGCCGGTTTCCTGGATTGTTTACGAGACCGGAGATTTCGCAAGACAGGTGGCCAAGTCGGTCGAGGAGCAGGAGCCGGGCAAGGTTCGTTTGATCGATCCGCTGGCTGGATGGAACGCCTCTGGGGAGCCATGTTTGTCCCCCGATTTACGGTCGGCGTTGGGATCTGTTCCTACGACATCTGCTGCCAATGTTGGCGCGGCATTGGATCTACAGCAGCAGCAGAGTTTACCGATCAATCTGCTGGCACCCAAACGGGCGCCGGCCCCACCCAACCCCTGGGTGCGTTGGGGAGCTTTGGGTGGGCTAGCGACCGCCGCGGCACTCGCGGGTGGTTACTTTTTGCTGAGCGATGTTTGGGAACTGAGCGATGAGGTCGCGTCGCTTCAAAGCAGCTTGAAAGACACGGCCAAGGTGACGGCCAAGTATCAGGAGAAGTCCGATCAGGTGGCGTTGGTCGAAGGTTGGTTAGGAGATCAAGTCGATTGGGTCGCGGAGCTTAGCGATTTGGCGGCACGATTGCCAGATGGTCAGGATGCGACGGTCCGGAGACTCACTGCGACCGTGAACGCCAAGGGGAACGGGGCGTTGGATCTGTCGATGCAGGTCAAGTCGCAGGAGATCATCTCGGAGCTTGAGAATCGTATCCGTGGGGCCAAGTACACGATC
>CAILTZ010000138.1 GCA_903837255.1 uncultured Pirellula sp.
ATGGCGATGTTTTGAGGATCGCAAAAGCCGGCTCAGCCTGAAAGGCATTCAGCGATTGGGCTACCTGGTACGAATTCCCACCACCAAAAGATCCCCCGATGCAAAGAATCGTAAACGCAATCGCAAGCACCTTGCCCAATCCGCCCAGCCCTTTACCCTCCAACCCTCTTCGTAGATAAACCATCGGTCCACCCAACACATTGCCTCTCTCGTCCGTTGTCCGGTACATCACCGCCAACGAGCACTCTGCGAACTTGGTCGTCATCCCAATCAGGCCAAAAAAGATCAACCAAAATGTTGCCCCCGGACCTCCGGTTCCAATCGCAATGGCCACCCCCGCAATGTTTCCTAATCCCACCGTCCCGGATAATGCCGAAGAAAGCGCCTGGAAGTGCGACACATCTCCACGGTCCCCCTCGCGGTCATAGCGTCCTCGAATCAAATCAATCGCATGCTTGAACAATCGCAGATTGATAAAGCCCATCCGTACGGTCAGATAGATACCAGCAAACAACAGCCAAACCACCACAAACGGAACCTTGACACCTAGCCACTGCGGCGTCGCAAAATCGTAAAACAAAACCGCTTCGAGCGGCTTGACCAAGTTATCCCCAAAAAACTTGTCGACCCCTTGTATCCAATCGGGTAGCTGGCTGGACTGAGCTTCCAACGGCTTTGGCATCTGCGCCGGGAGCGGGATTTGAAACGGATCTTGATCTTGCCCAAGCACCGATTGAAATCCAAATAGCAACAAAAAGCCCAAAAACAAAAGCGCTAGTCCATGAAGCCTTCCGCGCGGTGGACTCACTAGAAAACTGCTGACCTGACTCATCATGATTCCCACAACATCAAAAAAACAAAATAACCAGCATTAGGATTTGGTATCATAGCCATCAAAGGCCGCTTACGCAGTAGCCAGAAGATCAAAAGACTGCCCCTTTGGCATAGAAAAAACGCTCATTATTACGCATAATAGAGCATCGCCAAAGAATGCATGTGGCCCGCCGATTTCCCACCCAAGCAAACCTCGATGAAGCAATCCATCCAAGCCATCCGACCAAAAGCCAACCGTTGGTTACGGCTCGCCCTCGCGTCCCTGTCCCTATTCGGCTCAGTGAACTGCGCAAGTTCAGCTCAAGCTCAGGAACCTGAGCAGGATACCGAAGTCAAATTCAGTCAAGAAATCCAACCACTTCTTGCACGTCGCTGCTTCGCTTGCCATGGACCAGATCAAGCCGAGGCGGGCTTGAGACTCAACTCCAGAGATCAAGCCATCGCCAAACTCGAGTCCGGACAAAGCGCCGTTGTGCCCGGTGCACCTGACCAAAGCGAAATGCTCAAGCGTGTTCGCTCCACCGAGGAAGATCACCGGATGCCTCCCGAAGGCAAACCGCTATCCGAACGCGAACAAAAACTTATCGAACGTTGGATCGCCCAAGGTGCCCAATGGAAAAAGCACTGGGCATTTGAACCGGTTATCAAACCCGAGATCCCCACGACGGCAACCGCGACAAGCAACCCTATCGACGCGCTTATCGATCAAAAGCTCGAAAAGCGATCCCTCAAAAGAGCTCCCCAAGGCGAACCGGTCCACCTGCTTCGACGCCTCTACTTCGATTTGACCGGCTTGCCCCCCACGCCAATACAAGTACAAGAGTTTTTCAAACGCGCAGAATTGGGATTCGAACCAGCTTGGGAATCCGAGATCGATCAACTGCTTGCCTCCGAGCAATACGGCGAACGCTGGGCAAGACACTGGTTGGATGTCGTTCGCTACGCCGAAACAAACAGCTTTGAAAGAGACGGCGCAAAACCTCACGTCTGGCGATATCGCGATTATGTGATCCGCGCCCTGAACCAAGACAAACCCTACAACGAATTTCTGATGGAACAACTCGCTGGAGATGAACTTCCAGAAATCACGCGAGACTCTCTGGTAGCCACCGGCTTTTATCGACTAGGTATCTGGGACGACGAACCGGCCGACCGCGAACTGGCCGTCTACGAAGGCTTGGATGACATCCTCACAACCGTCGGCCAAGGCCTCCTCGGACTGACCATCAATTGCAGCCGATGCCACGATCATAAAATCGATCCAATCCCGACCAAAGATTACTACAGCACCCTGGCTTTCTTTCGCAACATATCCTCGAACGGCTACGGCCCCCAAGTCGAACGTCCGTTGACCGCCACGGCAGCGGACAAGGAGCATATGCGGGCACTCGAACAAGAGATCCGAGAAACCGGGGACCGAATCCAAAAAAGACTCTCCGAAGTCGAAAACACCCTGCGCGAACAATTCAACGACCTAACCAAATCCGAATCGACTTCGTATGACCTCGACGACCTCGAGTACAGATACTACCGGGATACTTGGGACAAGCTTCCGAATTTCGATGAACTCAAACCCGAGACAATCGCCAAAGTTAATCCACCTTTGATCGATATCGGGGCCGCCACCCGCCCAGACTATTTCGGCTTTGTCTTTACGGCATCTTTGATCGTTCCGAAAGATGGACAGTACACGTTCATCCTCGATTCCGATGACGGTTCGAGACTGTCCCTCGATGGCAAGCAAATCCTCGAATACGATGGAATTCACGGAGTCGGTCGACCAAAGCGGACCAGTGTGGAACTCAAACAAGGCAGATACCCCCTGCGTCTGGATTACTTCCAAGGCCAGTTTGGAAAAGGCCTGAGCCTGTCTTGGTCAGGCCCAGGATTCCGAAGAAAACGACTATCGGTCGATGCAGGAGAACAGGCCAAGGATCTCCAACAAGCCATCGCCAACTCCAAGATCGACGGACTCGATCCGGCCCTCGTCGAAGAATTCAAAACCCTTCGGAAACAGCTCGAAGAGAACAAACG
>CAILTZ010000139.1 GCA_903837255.1 uncultured Pirellula sp.
CGGATTGTTCGGCGCATTTCGAGACGATGCACTCTTAGGTTTGGAAGTAGTCGCAAGGCTAGCAGGTACACGCAGGGGACCGGCGCTCGGAGCCGGTCCGATCTCGACCCTTGATAAAATTTCAGCCGGAGGAATTTCAGCCGGAGAATTCGCTGCAGGAGAGATTACAGCCGGGAGATCTGCCGCAGGGAGATCGATTTTCGGGAGCCTGATTCCAGAGGGCTTGGGCTCAACAGAGGGCTTGGTCTCAACGGCTGGGGTAACAGTCTTGCGACGGCTGGTGTTTTTCGAATCGATCGACTGCAGGCTCGGAGCGGCTTCGTAGACTCGGAGCTCTTTGCGGGAGGATGTATCGATCGAATTCTCTGCGGTCGATGATTCTTGGATAGTTTCCTGGGATGTTAATTGGTCCTGCGGCGCTGGGGCAGGTTCTTTTGGCTCGATGTTTGAAGGTTGGTTTGATGGGTTAGTTGTGCGACGAGCCACACCGCTGCCGATCGCGTTGGAGGGTATTTGAGAAGCCGAAACTTGGGAGTCCCCGTAGCTAGATCTCGGGTTGGGGCGGTTGCTCATTATCCCTTTGGATTGGATTGCTTTGGGCAGATCGATAGGATCTTGGATACTGGATTTGGAATCGGCGGATCGATTGGACCAAGGCAGGTTGAAGGATTGCAGGGGGACTTTCATGCCCCCTGCCCAACGGCGATCCTTCGGTTCGTCGGTCTCGGTGGGCTTGGTGGTCGCACCTCGCATTCGGCTAAGGAGTCCTTGGCCACTGTTCCCATTCGGTCGTGCGCCCGAGGCCCGGTCGTCTTGCGCGAGGCTCAAGCTCGATGTGTGCAGGTTGCAAAGAGCGACCACAAGGAGCGGTTTCCAGAGGTATCTTCGAGCCATCATGTCGATCGGATCCGGAGGGAGTGTAGAAGTGATTTTGGACGTGCGTAGCGCTGTCGGATCGGATCGGCTGGCTCGGGGTTTGAAAATAAGCGGATTTGGGAAGATTTAACGGATTCGTGGACTTTGCCGCCACTGCTCAATAATGCAACACCCAGATAGGATCGGAGGGGGCAGGTTGGATTGGATCCAACCTGGGGGCTGTTTTTTTGCGCTAGGTTTTCTTGAAAATACTTGGGCTGAAAAAGAAAAACCTCTGGCTTTTCCGGCTTTGGCACGACGTTTGCTTCGAAGTATAACGAAGTGAAATCTTAAGGGATTTTGGTACGGTCCTGCATTCTCGGGAGCTTTGGGGCGATGTCTCTGTGGCATGCGCGTGCAAGTTCGCCTAGAAGGTCGAATTGATACCATCGGTCGATTCTTTGTGGGAAGCCCCTTTTTTAATGGCAACATTTGGGGGGCATGAATACGATGAAACGAATTGAGTGTCCTTAGGTTTTCGATAAACCTCTTTTCCTACCAACGAGTTGTTCGGAGCGAGTCGCTATGCGGATGCAACGTCCTATGTGGAGTAATCGGGCAAGACTACCAGAGGTGGCAGTCGGTTTTGCTTTGGCGTTTGGACTGCCGATGGCCTCGGGTGTGGCGAATGCCTTGGATTCCCAGGCCGTATCGCCGGCATTGACCAAAGCGAGTCGCTTGGCGACTTGCGACAAGGACGGCAAGACCCTTTTCGCACTTAGCTTGGTTTCCGGCACGATCGCCGAAACCAAGCTAGCACCGCGGGTTGCGGTGATTGTCGATACGTCGGCGTCTCAGAACGGTGTTTACCGCAGCGAGTCGATGGACATCGCTAGGTCGATCATCGAAGCATTGCCCGAAGGAGCGGTCGTATCGCTCTTGGCCTGTGACGTAGAGCCTGAGGTTTATGCAGGCGGGGTCAAGTCCGATTCGGCGGAGATCTCTACTGCCTTTGATCGACTAAATCAGCGTGTACCGCTCGGGACATCAAACATTGCCAGTGCCATTCGAGCGGCGGTCAAGTCGCTTGGGGGCCAAGGCGAGAAGAGCATCGTTTACATCGGCGATGGTTTCCATTTGAACAATCTGCTCAACACCTCTGAGTTCGACTCGTTGGTTGGTGAGTTGGTTGCAGCCCGCAGTTCGGTAAGTTCTTTGGCGATTGGGTCGAAGACAGACTGTGAGTTTTTGGCAACCTTGGCAAATCATACAGGCGGGCGTGTAATGGTCCGCAACAACATCCAGGGGGTAACGCTCCAGCAGATCGGAGGCGAACTCTCGAAGATCGCTTGCATGCCGGTCTTTTGGCCTATGCAGGCCGACTGGCCGGTCGGGATAGCTTCTCGATATCCAGAGCGTGTTCCACCGATCCGTGGCGACCGGGATTCGATATTGATCGGATTGATGTCCACCAAGAGTCTCCAAGGGACCTTGCGAATCGTTGGCGAGGTTGCCGGGCAGACCAAGACGCTTCAGTGGGATTTGGTATCCGAAGCATCGAATCCCGATCTTGGATTCCTCGGTGCATTGGTTAGCAAGTCCAGCAGCAACGCAGGGGTTCTCTTGCCCACATCAGGATCCGATGCACTTCGAGAAATTGGAGATTTACTAAACAGCTCCTCGGATGGTTTGGTCAAGGATGCGAAGTTCGCTTTGCATATTGGGGACACAGCGGCGGCCAAGGTGATTGCCAAAGAGGCACTGGATCGTTCGCCAGCGAACCTGGAAGCCAAGAACATACTGGAAGCCGCCCAGGTGGAAGGGACCAAGCGTTCGCTACCGGTTCTCAAAGACGAGGCCAAAGGTGGTGGGGGGGTTCCTGGCAAGGGTTCGGGATCAAAGATTGTCAAGTTCGTGACAGCACAGGTTCAGCCACCTGCGGATGATCCATTTGGAGATCCAGCACCGGCCAATCCAGCACCGGGCAATCCAGCACCATCTGGCCAAGATCCATTCGGGGACGCCCCCGGCTCGCCAGCCAACCCCGGCGCGGCAGCCAACCCGGGCGTGCCAGCCAATACGTTGCCTGCACAAGACCCGTTGATGTCGGCCAATGGCCCTAGCAATGCTCCGATTGGATCGGATCCGTTTGGCGAACTTTCCAATGCAGGCGATCTGCTCAATCAGGACGCAGAGATGCGACGAGTAGCAGCCCAAGCCCTTGAGCGTCAGGTGATGACGGAGCTGAGCCGAGCTCGGACTTCGGATAACCCATCGGGATCCAAAGGTGATTTGAAGCTTCTGCTCGATCAGATTCGTCGGTCCCCGGATTTGGATCCTGCCAGCCGCGTGCAACTTGAGTCTCGGCTCGGGGCAGGTATTCAAGCCACTGCGAGGTCTGAAGCCGATTTGCGAGAAAGAATTGCAAGGTCCGAAGCGGTTCAATCCGCAGCCTCGGCCTCACGACGCCTCTTGGCAGATCGCGATCGCCGTGAAGCGACCATTCAACAGCTCGTCCAACGATTCGATTCGCTCATCGAGCAACAGCTTTATTCTGCTGCCAACAACGAGATCGCCCCTCAGATCCACGAATTTGCACACAACTCTGTAATCGACAAGGTGGTCAACTACGATTCCAGTTCGCTTGCCAACTATCGATTGATCATGGAC
>CAILTZ010000140.1 GCA_903837255.1 uncultured Pirellula sp.
CAAGCGGATTGAGTTTCAAGCCCGGTGCGGCCTGCGCGGTGGGCTCCATGGGGTCGCCCTGAGGGACCGGTTGAATTGCCTCGATCTTGGGTCCGGCCTCGGCGATGAGTTCCGGGGGATTACCTTGATTAGCTTGATTAGCTGGATTGGCTTGATTAGCTGGATTAGCCGCCTGAGCGTCTTGCGCGACCAGAGCTGGGTTGTCGGCCCCTGGTGGTTTGTCCCGGTTCCGTTTGCCATAGATGTTTAAAAACGCGATGAAAGCCAAGGCCGCTAGCAAGCAGCCCGAGAGTCCCACGACAAACAGGGTTAACAATTGGCGGCGAGCTTTGGCCTGTGGACTCTGCCATGCAGAGGGCGTTGCTGTCGCGGTGCTAGCGGTGCTCGATGAGGGGTCCAGTGGTTGGATCGCAAAAGGCTCAGCATCTTTCCTGCGACCTGGATTCGAGTCGCTCGCCGCTTCGCGAAAGAACCCCCCGTTCGCTAGTCCGTCAGCTGGATCGCCAGAAGGAGGATTCTGCTGAGCCAATGCCGACTCCAGGGCGTCTAAGTCCCAGTCGCCTGGATCGGCCTTGGTGATCGCCTCGGAGTTTACGGTTGAAACCGGACGCCGGGTGACATTCGAATCTACAGTTGGCTTTTTTGAATCCCCGCCCACGGGCGGCTGATTCGTGTTGACTGTTCCGGGATTCCAAGCGACCTCTCCGGGTTTGACCACATGGATGGCGTTCTTGCACTTAGGACATGGCACTGTCCGTCCGACCAATTCTGGTTGACGCACCACCAATTTCGTGGAACATGCTGGACAAATGATGCGAAAGGGATCCACGAAGCGGGCATCCTTGGGGTCGATAGTGCGCCGATGAGTTCATAGAATCGCGGGAGACGCGAAAGCTTCCGTGTATTGTAGATGTTTCGGATTGCCCAAGGCAAACGCAAGCTAAGAAATCCAGCAAAACGATGAAATCTCCGACGAATTCGAACCTAACGCAGGTTGATCTGGCGGTCGTCGGCGGAGGACTAGCCGGATGTGCGATGGTTTGGCAAGCGATCCGTCGAGGATTGAGCGTCGCAATGATCGATCTGCAATCGAACTTCAGCTCCTCTCGCGTCGCAGCAGGTCTGGTCACACCGATCACCGGAAGCAGGCTAGCTCTGTCTTGGCGATACCCGGAGTACTTCCAAGCTGCAGATGAGCTCTATCGTTTTGCGGAATTGAAACTCCAAGCATCCTTTTGGTCGGTCGCCCCGGCGCTTCGGATCTTTTCAAGCGACTCCGAACGGGATTTGTTCGAGGACCGATGGGCCAAACCGGAATTCCTTGAGCCGAACCCTTCGATCCATGTCCAGCGTGTATCCCAAGGACAACACCCTAACCTCGCAGCACCTCATGGAGGCTTCTTGATGTCTCCGGCGGCGCGTTTGGCGACCGAAGTCTACTTGGATTCCACCCGACGCACGCTCGATGCCCAAGGCCTTTTGTATGAGTCTCTACTCGATTTGGACCAAGACCTCGTGCCATCCGAGCATGCTATGCGATTCCCGTCTTTGAACCTTTGCGCACAGAGAGTCTGTTTAGCCCAAGGTGTCGCGGCTCGATCGAATCGTTGGTTTGGGTCCTTGGCCCTTCATCCTGCCCGTGGAGACATTCTAAAAATCGCCTCCAAGAGTCCCTCGATCGAACATGTAGTGCATCGCGAGGGTTGGATCGTACCGCTGGGAGCACAGGAGTTTCTTCTCGGGGCAACCTATGCACGCGATGCACAAGACTGCCAGATCGATTCGCAGGTGGGTATCTCGGCTCGAGAGGAACTGCTTGGGCGATGGCAAGCCTTTTTTCATTCCCCAGCACCATCGATCGAGATCATTCAGCAGCGAGCCGCCGTGCGACCCGCAAGTTACGATCGCCATCCTCTGATCGGTTCCCATGGAGAGCATTCGAATCTGTTTTGTATCAATGGTTTGGGCTCGAAAGGAAGCTTGATGGCCCCTAGACTTGCACAACTCCTGCTCGATCACATCGAGTTCGGATCGCCGATAGATAAGGCTTTGCACTTCGATCGACGGAAGGCCTAAAGGGCCCGCTTAAAAAATTTTTTAACTCGATAGTACTCAATCGCTTTGTTGATTAGCCGTTTATGAACCACTCAGGCTGGACCGATACCCACGCTCACCTTGCCGACTCGGAGTTGCATGCCAAACTCGAAAGCATTTTGGCACAATCGGTCGCGTACAGCGTCAAGCGGATTCTGTGCGTGTCGGTCGATGCTGATTCGCTCGATTCCATCGAACGAATTCACCGCGAAACCGAGACTATGACTCTGGCCAAGCCCTCGATTTGGAGCAGCGTTGGGATCCATCCGAATTATGCTCAGCAAGAAAAACCTGGCGATTGGGAAAAGATCGTGGCCAAGTCCAACGATGCTTGTGTCTGTGCACTTGGCGAAACCGGTTTGGACAAATACTGGGACGATTGTCCCTTCGATATTCAGATTGCCAATTTCCGAAGGCACTGGGAGCTTAGTCGTCACACAGGTTTGCCGGTGATCATCCACTCTCGCGATTGCGACATGGAAATGCTCGAGATTCTGCGCGAAGAGCACCGGCAAGGCCCTCTTCGCGGCGTGATGCATTCTTTTTGCAGCAACTATGAAGTTGCCATGGAGTGCATCTCGATGGGGCTTTATATCAGCTTCTCAGGGATGCTGACCTACAAGAAGAACGATGCATTGCGGGACATCGCAAGTCGATTGCCAATCGATCGCTTGCTGGTCGAGACCGATGCCCCTTATTTGAGCCCCGAGCCCAAGCGAGGTCAGAGGCCCAACGAGCCGGCTAATGTTGCCTATACCGGCCGAGTCCTGGCGCAGATGCGGGGTCATTGCGAGTCCGATATGGCCAAGATCACCACCGAAAACGCGCTGCGATTGTTCTCTCGAATGCGGTGACGGGGCTCAAGGCCGGATGGCTTGATTACTTCGGCAGGTTGAGGATCGCATAGGTGCCGGTTTTTCCGGACACTGCGATGTCGATGCGACCGTCGCCGTTGAGATCGCC